>NZ_JBVPQK010000093.1:0-8612 GCF_058197115.1 Bifidobacterium sp. POST2/T3 (B1) | reverse complement strand
TTTCAGGAAGCAACATCCGTTGAGGCCAGTGTATGTGTCTTTTTCTCGTAAAAGTGGCATTGACCGGCACCAGATCCGTACCGTTCCGGTATTAATCTTTATGGGTGAAGCACCAATAGCTTATCGAGAAAAATGTCCTGCAAAAAGAGCCGGGTTCATTGCAGCATATCCAACTATGGATGCTGTCTCTGCTTGGTCAGTACAGGCGGCCGTTAACGGGGTCTACCAGATAGATGATTTGAATGAATGGCTGGGGAGGCATCGGTCCTCGATGGCGTCAACCGACTGATCGATGCGACCTGTGCGCAAAGATCAACCCCCATGAGGCGGGTCATGAGATTGACCTCAAGGCGGACAGGCCTAGGCCGGGCTCGGCTGACTTGTGTCTGCTTGTTCAGGATTCGCTGGATGATGTGGTTGCCGCGCCCTGTGGGAGTCATGTCGACTATCTTGGCCCGGTCAGCCGGACTGGCGCGCATGGGACTATCACCTCGGTGTATGTCAGGGACCCCGATAGGAACCTGATCGAGCTTTCCAGATATGACCAGGGCTGATACTGAAGAAGAATCGGTCATATCAATCGGCAATAACACGAATGCAAATACAATTATGGGAAAGCGATAAGTGACAGATCTTAAACGGCATCCTATTCAGGTATCGATTGTTTAGTTTATTACAGTTACAAGGCCTTGTTTAATTTGGTTTCATAATGATATGCACGCGGTCAGGTTTAGTTCTATGCCTATGTAATTACCTTTTCCGGGATTCGTTGACTGTTTTGTTGACAAACTTATTTGATTATGGCGATGGAATCAATAATGGAGAAGTGCGACGTAGAGTTTCGTGATGTTGGGTTCTAAGATATGTTTGGTCAAAGGGCAGCATCTTGTCATCGGGTAAACTGCTGACTGGCCACTGTGCCGAATTCAACCATCCCTTATCGTCCCGTCTTTCCCTTCCTCATTCAGTGAAAGGATCTTGGAAAAGCGTCTGTGGCTATTGAGTTGACCAGTTCTATTGTTTCAAAGCCTGCTACGCATAGGATTGTAGGGTGGCTCCGTTGTGTTGGGGGATTGGCGGGGCCACCCTGGTTGGCCGGGCCGTCTTGGGATGCGGCCCGGCTGCTTACTCGGATGAAGATTCTAGGCGTGCAGGCTACGGGTTTCCCGCCGGTGGCGTCCGGCTGCGGCGGCGCCGGCTGCGGCGAGCAGCCCGGCGGCGAGCAGGAGGATCATGGTGCCGTTGCCACCCGTCAAGGGTAGGGTGCCTTCGTAGGTGTAATCAAGTTGGGCTGGTGTCTGGCTGGCGCCGCCCAGGGTCCAGTCCACGACCACGTCGGCCTGTCCCGGATTATGGGCGGGCGTGACAAAAGAGACGGATCCGTCAGGATTCTGCTGCAGGGAGCCGACCGCCGCCTGGTCGAACTTGACACCGGCGATCAGCAGTTGTGGGTCGAGTGCTACTGGTACTGGCACGAGACTTTTAGCAGCGGCTAAATATAGTCCTACGGGGATGCTGGTGTTGCCGAGCTGGCCGCACCAATTATTTCCCCAGCTGTACGCGTTCCCGTCACGCCCTATGGCTAGGGAATGGTAGAATCCTGCGCTGATTTGTGCTGTTGCGAGCCCGGTGCCGGCGCTGCCCTGGCCTGCGGGCGGCGACACACGTATGGGCGTTTGCTGGTAGGTGTTGCTGTTGTTGATGCCGAGCTGGCCTTGATCATTGCCGCCCCACGCCCAGACTGCGCCGCTCCTGTCGATGGCCAAAGAGTAGACCACGCCTGCGCTGATCTGCACGGCTTGGAATGCTTGGCTTGGGCTTGTGGGATCCTGGATCTGTTTAGGTGTGGGCTGGTTGGTTTTCGTGCCGTTGCCCAGCTGCCTGCTGTCGTTGCGTCCCCATATCCAGGCAGCGCCGTCCTGGGCGATGGCCATGGCGTGGTTGCCTCGAGCGCTGATCTGCGTGGCTTTGAAGTTCTTGCTCGTGTCCTTGGGGTCGGCCACGCGTGCCGGGTCGGCGGCATATATTCGGCTGTTGCCTGCTGTGGATGTTCCGTTGCCGAGCTGACCGAAGTTGTTGAACCCCCAGGTGTACACGTTGCCGTCCGCGTCCAGGGCCATGACGAGGCCCCAGCCGATGCTTACCTGGACCGCGTGCAGTCCCTGGCCGGAGCCGTTGGGGTCCTTGGCCAGGGTCGGCGCCCACTTCAATGGGCCATATTCGCCGTCGCTATTGTATTCGCTGCCCCAGGTGTAGACGCGCCCATCCGGGCTGATGGCCGCCGAGTCGAAGTCGCCGGCGCTCACCTGGACGGCCTTGAAGGGCTGGCCGTCCGCGCCCTTGACGGGCTGCGGCTTAAAACGCTCGGTGTTAGTGTTGGCGTTGTCGCCCAGCTGCCCGTGGTCGTTGTTGCCCCAGCTGTAAACAAGGCCGTCGTTGCCGACGGCCAGCACGTGGTTCGCGCCTGCTGCGACCTGCGTGTAGGTGAACCCGGAGGCCACGCCTGCGGGCAGGGGGACCCTGGTTGGCGTCTTCTGCATGGCCGTCTTCTCCGGATCCTGGCCCAGCTGACCATGATCGTTGTATCCCCAGGCGTAGGCGTTCCCGTCGCTGGCCACGCCAACGGAGAAGCCGAATACAGTGACGTTGGCGCTTACCTGGCTGAAGCGGATGCCGCGGCTTAGCTTGGGCGGGGTGATGGTCGCCTGCTGGCCGCCCAGCACGCTGCCCTTGCCTGGGCTGATTGACCAGCCGCCGGTGTTGGCGGGGCTCCAATGCGCGACCAGGGTGATGTCCGCGGTGACCGGCTGGCTGAAATCATAAGCCACCTTCGATTCGCCCTTGGCGTCCTTGAGGAACCAGCCGTCGAACAAACAGCCTGCCGCCTGGGGGTCAGGATGCGGCCGCTTCGCCTGGTAGTCCTCTGTGACGGACTGGGTTTTGGGCATGCCTGAGGGTGTCGGGCAGGAGCCGGCCGTGGATGTAAACCCGACGTTGTATTTGGGACCGATGTATGTGTAGGACAGGTAGGCGTCCGGCTGCGGCTCGTTCATGCTCCAAGAGACGGCAACATTCACCCAGCCCCTGCTGTGTGGCGGAGCGGTGACGCTCCAGGTGCCGTCAGCGTTGGCAGTCAGGTCCCTTCCAGCCGTCCCGCCGAAGCTGACACTGGTCAGCGTGGGCTTCCCAGGGAAGACGACCATGCCTGGCTTAGTGGCGGAGGACTTGGTAGTGTCCCGCCCCAGCTGGCCGCGGTCATTGGCACCCCAGCTGTACAGGTTCCCGTCCGAGGCCAAGGCGAAGGAGTAACCTTGGCCTTTCTGCAGTGCAGTTCCTCCTGCGTTTGCCAGAGTATAATTCTGAACGTCTTTCGGCGGCCGTACTGCGCGTAGCGTGCCGTCTTTTGAGGCGGAGCCGGTGTCCCGCGCCAGCTGGCCGCTATCGTTGTTTCCCCAGCTGTACAGGATGCCGTCCGAGCCAACGGCTAGGGAAAAGTCAGCTCCTGCGCTGATCTGAGTGAAGCCTTTGACACCTTCCGGCCGAGTAACGATGCCCGGCAAGCCCGCTAGCGTGGTGCTACTGGGAGTGCGTCCCAACTGGCCGTTATCGTTGTTCCCCCAGCTGTAGATGTTGCCGTCCGTTCCCAGGGCCAGGGAATGCCAGTATCCTGCGCTGATCTGGGTGAATTTTGAGACACCGTCTTTCGAGGAAACGATATTTGGCAGATCGGCAAAATTGCCCTCGCGTCCCGTTCCAAGAGTAGATCCCCAGCTGTACAGGTTGCCCTTCGAATCGATGGCTAGGGAAAAGCTATTTCCTGCGCTGATCTGGGTCGATTTTGAGGCACCGGGTGGAAGAATTACTTTACCCGGTCGATTGGCAGCCGGGCCTTGGGCAGGAAAGCGTCCCAAAATACCCCACTTCTCATCTCCCCAGCTGTAGATGTTCCCATCCTCGCCTATAGCTAGGGAAAAAACATCTCCTGCGCTGATCTGAGTGAAGCGTTTGACACCTTCTGGCCGAGTAACGATGCCCGGATGGTCGGCTGGTATAATCTTGGTGTCACGTCCTAACCTATTGTAGTCTTCATTTGTGCCGGGATCTCCCCAGCTGTAGATGTTCCCGTCCGAGCCAATGGCTAGGGAAAAGTTATATCCTGCGCTGATCTGAGTGAAGCGTTTGACACCTTCCGGCCGAGTAACGATGCCCGGCCTGTCCGCTGGCGTGGTGCTGCTAGGGGTGCGTCCCAGCTGACCGTATTTATTATCTCCCCAACTATAGATGTTCCCGTCCGAGCCCAAGGCCAAGGAATGCGTATACCCTGTGGCCATCCTGCTGAAGCGTATGCCGGGCGTGGTGGGCGTGGTCAGGGTGATCTGGTTGCCTCCAGCTGTTTGCCCGGAAGACGGGCTGAGGCTCCAGGCAGTCCATTTGGCGGTCAGGGTGAGGTCTTTGGTGACGGGCTGGGTGAAGTCGTAGGCCACGTTGCCAGTGAACCAGCCGTCGAACGTGTGGCCGACCCTGCTTGGGTCCTTGTCTGGCCTGCTGGCCTGCTCACCGTCCGTGACGGTCTGCTGACTGATGTTGTTGCCTCCGGCGCTATCAAAGGTGATGGTGTGCGTTACTGCGCGTGTCTGGGGCTGGCTATCGGCGGTCTTGCTTTGGATGCCGGTGTCGCCTGGCTTGTCGGGCGCGGACTGGGCGGTGGTGATGGGGGATGCGGTGTTCAGGGGTGAGGGTGAGGGCAATGGCGACTGGGGGCTGGCCGACATGGTCGGCAGGGTTGGTGCATTGGCTGATGGGTCCGCCGGTTGGCCTGTCGCCGTCTGCTCCAGCCTGGTCGGCTGGGGCACGCTGGATTCGCTGTCGGCTGTGTCGGCCGCAGCCAGGCTGCCCATGATCAGGCTGGCGGGCAGGATGATAGCCAGCAGAACACCAACCATGGTTGTCGACCGGCCGCGTGCGGACTTATGCCAAAGTGTAATATGCATAATCCCTTCCCGAATAAATGTAGTTCAATGATGAAATTCCCCATGTTCATGATGAACTACGTACCGGGAACGACCCCGGCAGCTAAAACCATGCTATCACCTGCATATCTATGGGCCAACTCGAACGTTGATAAAAGGTTTCGCTCTTTTTTCTTCCGAATATTGTAAAAAGATATTCATTGAGCCGACCAGTCTGATGCAGTCTATACGGGAGGCGGTCCGATTAAATACTGGTGAATACATGCCGGCTATGCTATTGCCGATTGCCGTTCTTGGCCGGTTTGGTTATTGCCTTTGGCATCGTATACGGTGCCGGCCCTGTAGGCGTGTGGGTGATTCTGTCATTTATGTCGCTAACGCCCGTCCGTTTGGGGCGTGATGCACTTTGCCAATTTTGGGTCGCACGCGGTCACATATTTGGACGCTGGGGAAGTTTGATCGCATATAACAAAACCCTTGCTTTTTAATCAGAGGCATAGGGTTGAGGTGGGGTGGCTAACGCGGCTCGAACGCGCGACCTCCTGAACCACAATCAGGTGCTCTACCGACTGAGCTATAGCCACCATGGTGAACCGACCCGCATCGCGAATCAGTGCAACAGATGAAACTATACACGATGGCATGACATGGCACGCCGGTGAAGTGTGACCCATGCGGTAATGGCCATCTTTGTCTTTGGACCTTTAGTTTACGACTATGGCCTCTACATCAAAGGTTTCCAGCACCACCAGAGTCTGGTCATCGACGGTGAAGTCCGGATCATCCAGCGCCTGTCGCATATTCTCTGAGGTCCAGAAGGACTCATGAGCCTCACGCCACTCCGCAAGACTTTTATAGCCTTCTCCCTCGTTCAGAACATGCTGCCATGTGACCACGCCCAGTCGGATCACGCTCACCGAGGCATATCTAAGGACGGCAACTGGCTGGTTATCTGAGTTCACCAGAATCGTTCGTCGGCCGGAGGAGGGGAGTGGTTCATGATCGTGGATGAACTCTGTCATCAAACTGGTCGTAGCAGTTTTGCCCCCATCGAGAATTGCTTTCACTAGGCGATCGCGTTCTGGACCAGGGAAGGCGAATTCGTCCCTGGGAAAATTCCCAACATCTTGGGCTTTGACTGTCGGTATTTGTCTATTTGCCATAATCGATGTGATTGCTTGGTGTTCTTGGGTCTGCTTCGTCGAGCGCTTTTCTTATGGGCAGGTAGGCCTTGATCAGATCAGTCAGGCTCATAGCGGCGTTGGCGGGGCTGGTGGACGGCAGATTGAACATCGTCAGTCGATGTCCCTTCTCCTGCAGGTTCTGCAGGCAGTAGCGACGGTAAAGCTGACCGGCCTTGCGTCCTGTAGTGAATATGGTGCCGATGGGCGCACGGTCCAGCAAACTGGCGATGTCGGTAGGCACTACATTGGTGATTGAAGCGTCGGAGGCACCGTGGATGTCGCATTCCTGGATGACATCCCAGAGTGCAATACGGTGGTTGAGGGCGAACCGTGCGCGGTCAGCCGGATCGCGCTCCGGAACAGGCTGGTCGAAGAGCGCGGCCAGTACGGGCCAGAAGCGGTTGCGCGGAAACATGTAGTAGAAGCCAGCCTCGCGCGAACTCGGGCTGGGAATGGATCCCAGGATCAGTACACGGGACCGGTCATCCCAGACAGGTCCGAACCCGTGAGTGACGTGTCTGGTTGCGAGTGAAGTCATGCGCCGAGCAGGCTTGTCAGAGACGCAGTCATCACGTTAGCCTGCGCAATCACCAGAATGAAAACCAACAGGCTGGTTGCGCATTCAACCAGGCCCACATACAGAATGGGAATGCGGCGCCGACGAGAGATGGCAGGCAGCAGGGCCGCACGCACCAGCAGAACCAGGGCCGTCAACAGAGGCCACCATCCTGCGGTGCGTACCATGGCGACTCCCATCAGGCAGAGGGCCAGGTTCCATGCCAGAGAAAGCAGGTAGCACCAGGTCTTGCCGCGCTCGCGGATCATGGTTTTGACGAAGATGACCGAACCGAACTGGGTCACAGCGAAGACAGCTGCACTGACCACTCCGAGCGACGGCAGGGCGGCGCTTGGGAAAAATCCGCTGGCGAAGCAGTCCACAGCAGGATTCGGCTGGCATCCGAAGTAGCCGACACCGGAGCTTTCCAGACCCGGTTCCGGCTTCTGGAATCGTGACCCTAGCGAGACGGCGATCAGACAGAGCATGCAGGCCGCGATCACGACTACCGTATCGTTCCACCAGGAGCGTTCCATGCGCATCCAGGCGGCTGCAAAATTCAACACGCCCAACACCAGGTAGAGTGGAGCCCATCGCAGGAGCCCAGGCGTGCCGACCAACAGAATAAGCCCGGTCATGGCCGTAAGCAGGGCGTATCCCAAAGCTGGTGGCGCGAATCTGGCAGCTCGGTGCGAAACCATCCACCGCGAGCCGGTGAACTCAAAGCAGTAGCAGAAGGCCCAGGCGACCATGAGCAGCAGGCTTCTCCAGGTCGGGCCTCCGATCAGTAGACCGGCCAGACCCGGCATCAAGGCCATGGCCCAGCCGCCAATCTGGTCGGGTATCCATAGCCGCCGCCACTGTCGTCCCTTGGGCCCTGAACCGGTCGATTTTGCCGGTTTGCTGCCGTTTGACACGGCGGCCTTGCCCCTGTCTGCGTCTGTAAGCATACTCATCAGCCTACGCCCCTGTACGGCTGTCACTGCCTCTTCCGTAATGCGGATTTGGTCAATATCATGGTTGAAGGAGTGGTGAATCATACGGGTCCCTGGTTTCAGGAGGCAGATGATGGGTCAGGTGGATATCAAACGCGTATACGAGCAGGCCGCTGACGGGGACGGGGTCCGCATCCTGGTCGACAGGCTCTGGCCGCGCGGTGTCAGCAAGGAGCGGGCAGCCTTGTCCGGGTGGCTCAAGGATGTGGCACCCAGTCCGGACCTGCGGCGCTGGTGGCACCATGATCCGGACCGCTTTGATGACTTCGCCCGCCGCTACCGTACCGAGCTGGACGACAACCCCGCCTTGGAGGATCTGCTGAGCATCGTGCGCGAACACGATCGGACGACACTAATCTTTGCGGCCAAGGATCCAGCAGTCAACCATGCCCTGATTCTGCGCGACTACGTCCGCCAGGCTCTTGGGAAGGAAGACAGGTAGATGCCGGCATTGATGTTTCTGGCGTCTATATTTACCAATCCAGATATATATTTCCGTACTTATATATATGTAGGAATCCGCCAAAGGTGGGCACCTCATTGTAGGTATCTGTAATCATAAGGTATGTGCAGGAGCTTTCCCATCAACGGTTCCGGTGCGGCATTGCAGTGAGCAAAGCCTAGAGCATACTTCCAAGTGTTAGACGTGGTCATGTCTGCCCTGGTGATATACTTTTCTGCGTGTGTGCCGACAGCACGCCTTATGTTACAGGTGAGCTTGTCGGGATATCCCCGAATCCGAAGAGTGCAGGCAGCAATGCCCGGCAGGAGGATCAGGGGCCATCGGGCCGGTGGACAGTGGCTGATCTCTCCTCCTGGGAGCGACTGCGGCTGCGGTGCGGCGGTCTCGCAGTGCAAACGAAGACAAGTTCATCGAAGGAATCGGAGAGAGTCAGTTGCCAACAAT
>NZ_JBVPQK010000092.1:0-8733 GCF_058197115.1 Bifidobacterium sp. POST2/T3 (B1) | reverse complement strand
ATGCCGGGAATCGTGATCGTCGGGGCCCAGTGGGGCGACGAGGGCAAGGGCAAGGCAACGGATCTGATCGGCGAGCATATGGACTACGTCGCCAGGTTCAACGGGGGCAACAATGCCGGCCATACCGTGGTGGTGGGCGACCAGGAATACGCCCTCCATCTTCTGCCTTCGGGGATCATTCACCCGGCCATTACCCCGGTCATCGGCAATGGCGTCGTGGTTGACCCGGCCGCCCTCTTCGAGGAGATTGATGGGCTCCAGTCCCGCGGCGTGGACTGCAGCCGGCTGAGGATCAGCGAGTCCGCGCACATCATCGCTCCCTACCATCGGACCTTGGACAAGGTGACCGAGCGCTTCCTGGGCAAGCACAAGATCGGTACAACAGGTCGCGGGATCGGCCCAGCCTATGCTGACAAGATCAACCGTGTGGGCATTCGTGTGCACGATCTGTTCAATGTCGACCACCTGCGCGACAAGGTGGAAGCAAGCCTGCACCAGAAGAACCAGATGCTGGTCAAGCTCTACAACCGCCGGGCCATCGAGGTGGAGGCCACCGTTGAAGAACTGGCGGGATACGCTGAGCGGCTCAAGCCCTACGTGGCCAATACCTCGTTGATGCTCAACCAGGCTCTGGAGCAGGGCAAGAACGTCCTCTTCGAGGGGGGACAGGCCACCATGCTGGACGTGGACCATGGCACCTACCCCTTTGTCACCTCATCCAACTGCACAGCCGGGGGCGCCTGCACCGGCACTGGCGTGGGACCGACCAAGATCGACCGGGTGGTCGGCGTGGCCAAGGCCTATGTGACCCGCGTGGGAGAGGGGCCCTTCCCCACGGAGCTGGACAACGAGCAGGGCGAATGGCTGCGCCGTCAGGGCCACGAGTACGGGGTGACCACTGGCCGCTCCCGCCGCTGCGGCTGGTTCGATGCGCTGGTCAGCAGGTATGCGGTGCAGATCAATGGCCTGACCGACATCGTGCTGACCAAGCTGGATGTTCTCTCTGGTCTGGAGACCATCCCGGTCTGCGTGGGCTACGACATCACCCGGTCCGACGGCTCCCGGGTGAGGGTGGACCAGATGCCCGTGGACCAGGCCGAGTTCCAATCCGCCCAGCCGGTATACGAGGAGCTGCCGGGCTGGCGCGAGGACATCTCCGGTGCCAAGAGCTTCGACGAGTTCCCGACCAAGGCCAAGGACTACATCCATCGTCTGGAAGATCTGTCCGGCTGCCGCATCTCGGCCGTGGGCTCGGGTCCGGGCCGCGATCAAATCGTGCAGATCCACTCGCTGATCGACTAAGGAAGATCCATGGCTCTGCCCTGCCTGACCGCCTTCCCTGAGGCGGTCGGTACGGGAATCGTCATCTCCACGGACAGGCCTCTGGGAGAACGGCTGCACGGCGCCATCGTCAATCTGATTGAGGGTTACGAGCGTGCCCTGTCACGGTTCAGGCAGGATGCCATACCTGCGCAAATGGCCCAGGCTACTCATGGGGGCAGATTTGTCTTTCCTGACTACTGCCGGGGGCTCTTTGACCTATATGACAGGCTGTATTCCGCCACCGACGGGGCCTTGGACCCCATGGTGGGCGAGGACCTGACCCGTCTGGGCTACGGCAGGCAGCCGACCTTCCGGCTGCAGGCCGATGCCGCTGGTCATTTGGGGCGGATCCACGGGCGACCGACCTGGGGCGATGACCTCAGGCGTCAGGGCCCTGCCCTTATGACTACCGGTCCGGTCAGCCTTGATTTCGGGGCAGTCGGCAAGGGCTATCTGGTGGATCTGATTGCTGACCTGCTCGAACCTCGGGTCGAAGAGTATGTGATCGATGCTGGCGGCGACATGCGTATGCGGACCTCTCACCCGGTCTCTATAGCCATGGAGGATCCCAGCGATCTGTCGGCAGGCGTGGGTCGGATCGAGCTGTCCCATGGATCCTTGTGCGCCTCGGCCCCCAGCCGTCGTCACTGGGCCGACCGGTCCGAGGATGCCGCAGCGGCCGGACTGACAGCCCTTCACCACATCCTGGATGCCATCGACGGCCGTCCGGTCGACCGCGTGCTGGCATCCTGGGTAGTGACTGACGAGAAGAACAACGAACACCCCACGGGCCTGGCCGACGGTTTGGCCACTGCCCTTTTCCTGGTGCCGCCGGATGCGCTGGCCGCCGGATTTTCCTTCTCCTGCGCGTTGATGCGTGCCGACCGTCAGGCTCTGATCTCCGACGAATTTCCGGGCCGGTTCTTCACTGACCCCAATGACCATCCGTCCACATAGTGGACCTGTCTTGTTGAACAAGCCGGTGCCAGGCCTATGGTCGGCACCAATGCGGATGCGCAGAGAACGCATCCGATTCGTGAATGATGAAGGGAGGTTCGCCGTGATGACCAGCTTGACAGACACCCGCCGATTCGGCACTGTGTCCGCACGAATTATTAGCCCGTCCTCACCGGCGGACTGACTCGACAATCTTCATTGTTCGGCCCCGTCGGAAGGCGGGGCTGGACGCATAGGCTTCATCGCATCAGACCCTGCCAACAGCGGGGTTTTTCTATAAGGAGATGAGATGAAGTGACGGCAAACGACGTCAGTGTTGCTTCCCCGGCAGCGTCCGCGTCCGCGTCCGGCAGCACCCGTGTGACCCGCAGCTCGGTCCGCACAGTCATCGGGGCCTCCATGGTCGGCACGGCCATCGAGTTCTACGATTTCTACGCTTACGGGACGGCTTCGGCCAACTATTTCCCCAAGCTTTTCTTCCCCAAGACCGATCCGACCGTGGCCCTCCTGGCCTCCTTGCTGACCTTCGCCATCGCTTTCATCGCGCGGCCACTGGGATCCTTGATCTTCGGTCACTTCGGTGACCGCCAGGGACGCAAGACCACGCTAGTGGTCTCCCTGCTGACCATGGGCTGCTCCACGGTCCTGATCGGCGTCCTGCCCACCTATGCCACCTGGGGACTCTGGGCCGTGGTGGTCCTGTGCCTGTGCCGGTTCGTGCAAGGTATCGGCCTGGGCGGCGAGTGGTCCGGCGCGGCTCTGGTGGCCACTGAGAACGCCCCGGAAGGCAAAAGGGCCCTCTACGGCTCCTTCCCTGAGCTGGGCGCCCCCATCGGCTTCTTCCTGGCCAACGGAACCTACTTCCTGCTGGAGATGTTCTGCACCCCCGAGCAGATGCTGAGCTGGGGCTGGCGCGTGCCCTTCCTGCTCTCCGCCATCTTGGTGGTCGTGGGGCTGGCCGTGCGCGTCTCCATGCAGGAGACCCCCATCTTCCAGATGGCCCTGGATCAGCAGAAGGTCGTCAAGACCCCGCTGTTGGAGGTCTTCCGCAAGAGCTGGCGCCAGGTGCTCCAGGCCACCTTCCTGGTCGCGGTCACCTACACCCTCTTCTACACCCTGGCCACCTGGTCCCTGGCCTATGGCACCAAGCCCAAGTCCCAGGGCGGCGGCGGACTGGGCTTCACCAACCAGGAGTACCTGCTCATGCTCATGGTCTCCATCCTGGTCTTCGCCCTCTTCATCGTGCTGGCCTGCGTCTATGCGGACCGCATAGGCCGTCGCCGGGTGCTGATCGGCAGCTCCGTCATGCTGGTGGTCTTCAGCCTGGTCTTCCCCTACCTGCTCATGGCCCATCACAACACCTTCCAGGTCATGGTCTTCCTCTGCGTCGGGTTCGCCCTGATGGGCATCGCCTTCGGGCCCATCGGTGCTTTCCTGCCGGAGCTCTTTGACGCCAATGTGCGCTACTCGGGTTCCGGTATCGGTTATAACTTGGCGGCCATCGTGGGCGCGGCCTTCGTGCCTACCATCGCCACTTGGCTCTCCTCCCACTGGGGAGTGCGCTCGGTCGGGCTCTACCTGGCCGTCATGGCGGTCTGCTGCCTGGTGGCAGTGCTGACCTGCCACGAAACCAAGGATGTGGACTTCACCAAGTAGTTTTCGTTTTCTCCCGTAAGATTCATAGGAATCTCAACAAGATGGCGGCCTTAAGAGGCCGCCATCTTTTCTGCGATCCACCCTGGTCTTGATTGACATAGTAATGCCTAATCGTTTATACTGAACAAGCTATCTAAGCGTTTAGCTACCTGAGCAAGGAGGTTCAGATGAGATCGCGGTTGACGATGGTGGTAGCCGGAATAACGAGCATTGCTGCTATGGTTTCCTTGGCTGCATGTGGCCGTACAGCTGATTCTGGAGCAGAAAAGGACAACACGGCAGTATCTCATATCGGTGACTCCAAGGCCAGTGGTCAATTGACCATTTGGGCCATGGGCAACGAGGGTGAGAAGATGAACGGCTTCGTAAAAAAGTTCGAGCAGCAGAATCCCGATGTAAAGATATCCGTCACTTCCATTCCTTGGTCCAGTTACAAGGACAAGTTCCAAACGGCCATAGCAGCAGGTACTGGTCCGGATGTAGCCATGATGGGCAACACTGACATGGCTACCTACTCAAAAGCATTGTCCGCGGTGCCGGCTGACCTGGACATGAGCGATCTGAATGCCGGGCTTAAGGCCAGTGGCAAGGTCGGCAAGACTCAGCTTGGAGTGCCCATGTATGTTGACACCCGAGTGCTGTATTACCGTACCGACATTGCCAAACAGGCCGGCTGGGATCATGCGCCAAAGAGCTGGGATGAGCTCAAGGCTATGTCCAGCGATTTGAAGAAGGCCGATGGAGTGGAGTACGGATTCTTCATGTTCCCTACAGGGACTGACAGCTTCCAAGGCATGTCGCCTTTTGCCTTCTCGGATGGGGCCCAGTTTGTCAGCAAGGACAATAAGGCTTATACCTTCGACACTCCCGAGTTGAAAGACGCTCTGAAGTACACGACCAGCCTTTTCAAGGATGGGCTAGCGGATGTGAATGCTGATGTTACCCCAGGTTCCAACATGCAACAGTTCGTCTCAGGTGCAACACCGATGATGATCGAGGGCCCAACGGCTGCTGGTCAGATTGAGGAGCTTGGCGGGCCAGGCTTCGCAGACAAGTACGCCACGGCTGTGGTGCCTGCCAAGAAGTCGTCAACCTCTTTTGTCGGGGGTTGCAATTGGGCGGTTTTCAAAACATCGAAGAACAAGCAGTCAGCCTGGAAGTTCATCCAGTGGTTTGCACAGCCGCAGACCCAGGTTGATTGGTATAAGGCTACTGCCGATCTTCCCGCCTCAGGCAAAGCATGGAAAGACAAGGAACTTGCAGGTAATGCCAAGCTGCAGGCATTCGAAGAGCAGCTCAAGCATGTTCACTCCATGCCAGTCACCTTCACATGGGGCGAGATGGGCAAAACCGCAGATACCATCTATGAGAAAATGAACAGGGGAACCGTATCCGTCGAGGATGGTCTTAAGGAGTTGCAGCAACAGGCTGACTCCATAGGGACAGGAATGTAGCTCTGCTATGAATTCTTCGTCGCGTATCCGTGCAGAACGAAGACGATCTATGAAGGCGAGCGGGTCGTCGATGAGACTCGCTCGCCGCAGAAGGACTCTGGTCGCCTGGGGGTTCTCGCTGCCGTTCGTGATTGTCTTTGCTATATTTATGCTGATTCCTTTGGCTACTTCGCTGGTGATGTCGTTTACTGACATCACTGCCAGGGATATCCAAACACCCTTCAACGTCAACTTCATGGGGCTGAGCAATTACTTTAAGTTGTTCCGGGATCCCAGGTATTTGCATTCCCTGGGGACTACAGGCATATTCGTGGTTGTCGGGCTTCCGCTGACCATGGTTGTTGCTCTAGCCTTCGCAGTTGCGCTCAATAAGGGGCTCAGGCATGTCAACGCTTTCTTCCGTGCCTTGTTCTATGCTCCCGTGGTTGCGAGCACTGTGGCAGTCTCGGTGGTGTGGCGCTACATCCTGCAAAAAGATGGTCTGCTAAACACCCTTCTTGCAACTATCGGAGTTCAGGGCCCTGACTGGCTGCATGATACCAGGACGGCCCTGCCGGCCTTGATGGTCATGACCCTATGGCGGAACATGGGCACCCTGATGATCATCTTTTTAGCTGGTCTGCAGGCCATACCTGAAGAGGTTCTCGAAGCCGCAGAGATGGATGGCGCATCGGAATGGCGCAAGTTTCGCAGCATCACCCTTCCTCTGCTCCGGCCCACTCTTCTTCTTGGCGCCGTCCTGCAATCGGTGCTTTACCTGCAGTTCTTTGAAGAATCCTTTGTCATGACCCAGGGAGGTCCTTTGGATTCAACCCTTTCGGCTTCCTATTACATCTATGAAAAGTTTGGATTCGGGCAGTATGGTATGTCGTCGGCGGCAAGCTATGTGCTCTTCGCCATCATCGCCTTGGTGAGTCTGCTCCAGTTCAGAATTCTCAAGTCTGAGGATTAGGAGGGGAATATGTCAACCACTGCAGTAACGATGTCGCCGGAAATATCAGAGAACAAACCGAGTCTATGGACGAGATTTCGAAAGGCCCATGGCATTACCTATGTAGTTCTTTCTCTGGTCGGCATAATCTGGGTCTTTCCCTTCTTCTGGATGGTTCTGGGGTCGCTCAAGACTCAGCGTGAAATTATGGCAGTACCGCCTACACTCTTGCCTAAAAACCCAACCCTGGGCAATTTCACGCAGTGGTTTACTCAGCTTCATTTTGGCAACTATTTTATTAACAGTCTTGTAGTAGCCGTGGTGACGATGCTGGGTAACCTGGTCTTTTGCTCCATGGTCGGGTATGCGCTGGCGAAGATCGACTTCGCAGGCAAGAACGTGCTCTTCCTGCTGGTCATGGTTACGCTCATGGTACCGAGTGTCGCTACTTTTATACCTTTGTTCGTGATCATTTCGAACCTGCATATGCTCAATAGCTATTTCGCGCTCATTCTGCCTTTCCTGACTCAACCCATTGGTGTGTTCCTGATGCGTCAGTTCATGCAGAGTATCCCTGATGCCCTCTTGGAAGCTGGTCGGATAGACGGAGCGGGTGAGTTGCGGATCTTCTTCCAGATAGTTTTGCCGCAGTGCAAGCCGCCTTTGGCCACGCTTGCCGTCTTGACTTTCCTATCTTCTTGGAACAACTTCCTGTGGCCCTTGGTTGCTGCCCAGTCCAACAAAATGTACA
Source organism: Bifidobacterium sp. POST2/T3 (B1) (assembly GCF_058197115.1). Lineage (NCBI taxonomy): Bacteria > Bacillati > Actinomycetota > Actinomycetes > Bifidobacteriales > Bifidobacteriaceae > Bifidobacterium > Bifidobacterium sp. POST2/T3 (B1). Next base: position 1,661 of record NZ_JBVPQK010000092.1, on the reverse strand, counting down.
CCTTGCCCGTTGCTCTGTCTTTGTATTCCACGGGGCAAAATGCGACCAACTACAGTGTTCTGCTGGCTGGAGCCGTCCTTGTGGTCACGCCTATCCTGCTGCTGTTCGTCTTCCTTCAGAAATACTTTATCCAAGGTGTGACCATGAGCGGCATCAAGTAAACATCAATTACCTGTCACAGATACAGAGAGGAAAGCAGCCTATGACAGATGCCATGCAATTTCCGGAAGACTTTATCTGGGGAGCCTCCACGGCCGCTCATCAGGTTGAAGGAAACAATATCAACAGTAATTGGTGGGTTCGCGAGCATACTGATGGGACTGACATCAAAGAGCCGTCAGGAGATGCCTGCGATAGCTATCATCGGTATGATGAAGATATATCACTATTGGCAAATTCAGGTTTGCAGATGTACCGATTCTCCATTGAGTGGGCTCGAATTGAGCCGGAGGAGGGTTGCTTCTCCCAAGCTGAGCTGATGCACTATGCCCGGATGATCGAATCTTGCAGGGCGCATGGCGTGGAGCCCATGGTGACCCTTCACCACTTCACCGTTCCAAGGTGGTTTGCTGCCAAGGGTGGTTGGAGCAATCCCTCCGCGCCGGACCTATTTGTTCGTTACGTTCGTTTTGTTCTTCCGATCTTGGATGGAGTCACCTGGATCTGCACTATCAATGAGCCCAACATGGTGGCCATGACTCAGGGAGGGGAGACCGGAGAGGATATGGCCGCTTCCTCCCTTCCGGAGCCGAGCGAGAAGATAGCGCGTATCATTCTGCAGGCCCATCTTCAGGCTTCTGCTCTGCTCAGACAGGACAAATCCAAACGTGTGGGCTGGTCAGTTGCTGCTCAGGCCTTTCACGCCATGCCGGGCTGTGAGCAGGAAACGAGCGATTACGCCTATTGGCGCGAGACTTTCTTCTTCGAGCATGCGGCCGGAGATGACTGGGTCGGTGTGCAGGCCTATCTGCGTACATTCATCGGCAAAAATGGACCGCTGCCGGTTCCTGCAGAAGCTGAAAAGACTAAGAACGGGTGGGAATACTTTCCTCCCGCCTTAGGCATTGGCGTGCAGACTGCCTGGAATCTGACCGGTGGCGTTCCGGTCTTCGTGACTGAGAATGGCTTGGCCACTGATAATGATGCCCGCAGGATCGACTACACTCACGATGCTCTTGTGGGTCTCAAGAAGGCTATGGACCTGGGGATTGATGTTTTGGGTTATCTTCACTGGTCATTGCTCGACAACTATGAGTGGGGTTCATACGATCCAACATTTGGTCTTATCAGCGTGGACCGCAAGACATTCAAGCGAACTCCCAAGCCTTCTTTGACTTGGCTGGGTCAGGTCGCCAGGACAGGTATGCTCAACGTCCCTCGTCCCTAGGAGCTGGACCGGTGGTGGCTCTGTCGATGATATGAGTCTTGACCTGTGTGTGCGGTTCGGTTAAGGGTGAGCCGTTGATGAGCTGCATGGCCTTTCTGGCGGCCTCGGCTCCTATGTCTCTGGCCGGCTGGGCTACTGAAGACAAGCCGGCTAGAGCGGCAACATCCGAGGAGTCGAATCCCATGATCGAGACGACATCGGGCACCCTGATCTCAGCCTGGCGCAGTTCAGACAGAAGAGCCAAGGCGCAATCGTCAGACCAGGCGCAGATGGC
>NZ_JBVPQK010000091.1:0-8775 GCF_058197115.1 Bifidobacterium sp. POST2/T3 (B1) | reverse complement strand
TACACCAATATCCGCCATGGGCAGGAGCCGCCCAAGCCGCTCATGGACCAGCTGGTCGGCCGCTACAAGGCCATCGGTCTTCCCTCGCCCCTGGCCAGGATCACCACGGCCCAGCGCGACGGTCTCCAGAGTGCGCTGGACAAGGCCCACCCCGGTGCCTACAAGGTCTACCAAGGGCTGAAGTACATCACTCCCTTCATCAAGGATGCAGTCGACCAGATTGCCGCAGATGGCATCACCAGGGTCATTGGCCTGCCCCTGGCCCCGCAGTACTCCTCCTATTCGAGTGAGGACTATCACAACCGCGCCCGCAAGGCCATCGAAGCCCATCCGGGCATGGAATATCTGCCGGTGCGGTCCTGGTGGAATCACCAAGAACTGATCCACTTCTGGAGCGACCAGCTGGTGGCCAAAAAAGATCTGACCGACCGGCCGGACACCAAGGTGATCTTCAGCGCCCACTCCCTGCCCCTACGCATCATCCAGGGAGGGGACCCCTACAAGGATGAGGTCATCGGTCTGTCCAATGCCGTGGCTCAGGCCGCCGGTCTCAATGAGGATCAGTACGTGCTGGCCTGGCAGTCGGCAGGCCGCACCGATGAACCCTGGATCGGACCGGATTTCGTCACCGTGGCCAAGGATCTGATCACCAAGAGCGGCATGAAGACCATCATCTCCGCCTCCATCGGCTTCATCGCCGACAACCTGGAGATTTGCTATGACGTCGATCAGGAGCTGGCCAAGGCCATCGAATCCGCCGGCGGCACCCTGACCAGGCTGAACATGCCCAACGACAGCCCAGCCCTGATCGCCACCCTGCAGCATGTGGTCGAGGAGACCAAGGCAGAGTAAACCACCAAATCTAAGCAACGAACTTTGGTTTGTGAATAAAGCTCGTTGACATAAAATGCCAGAGATTAGAATATAAATTCTTCACTTTGGTTTTAGATGCGCATTGTGCACTGTTCGGGAACACCGGGCAGTGCACAATACTTAATAGTTCCAGCTTTTGACAAGTTGAATGACCTTCTCGTAGAAGGAATAAGTTCAAAATAGGTATAAAAGAATATACTTATACAATTCATAGTAAACACCAATGTCTTAATGTTTTAAGAACTCCATTATTAAGGCATAATTCTTGTATCACAATATAACATAACTATTATTGAATTAATAATATCCTCAATGCGTTAAAGCTATGTCAATAGGCAACAAACTAAGACATATCAAACTCCTATCAAAACGTTTTGACACGCCGATAATCAAACCGCTTTGACCCAATTATCAAACCGTTATAATCTCGATTTCAACGTGATATTGAAGTCACTAGCCGATAAGGGAGGGAGGTCTGATGAAGCGAAAGCCGACGATAGACGATGTAGCGCGTGAGGCAGGTGTCACAAAGGGCACAGTTTCTCATGTGTTCAATGGTCACAGACCGATATCGGAAACAACAAAGCAACGAGTAATCGATACCGCTGCAAAATTGGGTTGGGTTCCTAATTCCAGTGCGCGGGCACTTGCAGCTAAAAGATGCAATGCTATTGGCATCGTGCTGGCGCGAGATCCTCAGGTTCTCCATTCAGACATGTTCTTTTCGGTCTTTTTGTCTGGTGTGGAATCAGTTTTGGTTAAAAGCGAAGTGGCATTGGTCCTACAAATGGTGTCTGACCAACAAGCAGAAGCTCGAGCTTATCGTTCAATGTATCAAGGTCGGGTCGACGGGTTCATAGTTTTGGATCTCACATACAGCGACTGGCGAATTGATCTTTTACGTGAGCTGGAAGCTTCAGTAGTTTTGGTGCAATCGAGCAATGATAACCAAGCGCCGGATTTTTCAAGTGTGTGGGTGGATGACAGGGCTCCTATGCGTACGTTGGTTCGTACTTTGAAAACCCGGGGTCACCACAGAGTCGCTCATATCTCAGGCCCACTGCGTTACGTTCACTCCAATGAAAGAGTCATATCTTATTTGGACGAAACTGGAACAGACGAGTTCTTAAGGGAAGGAAACTTCACTGCAGAAAGTGGACTAAAACTGACACGAGAGCTTCTGTCGCTTGAGCAGCCACCCACCGCAATAATTTACTCGAATGATGTCATGGCCATAGCCGGGCTGTCGTATGCGCAAAGCATTGGCATGAGTATACCCGAAGATCTGTCAATAGCAGGTTTTGATGATGATCCTATTTCTGTTCACCTCAATCCGCCAATGACCAGCGTCTCAACGAACGCATACGAACGTGGACAGTTGGCCGCTAAACAGTTGCTTGCTGTAATTCAAGGCGGTACTCCGCAATCGATAGAAGTGCAGCGACCGAAAGTTCGCTGGCGTAAAAGTACGGAGGGCACCATGCTCGATTGAACTAATCCGCCTAAAAGTATGGGATATACCAAGACTTTGGATATTTGGGGGAGACATATGCCCGGTGAAAGGAGGTTGTTAATCGGGCGATAAATCGAATTGAGTTATTTGAAATGTATTCAAGGAGGAATACGTTGAAGAAGAATCCTATTTTCTTGAAGACAACTATAACTACTGTACTAGCCTTTACGCTCGGACTATCGGCGTGTGGTGCTCCTGATGCCAATTCGGGTAAAAACACAACAAGTTCTACAGGTCCCATCAAGATTTGGCTCTCCAACAATGAACAAGAGCTTAAATGGGGCAAAGCCGTGGTTTCTTCGTGGAATGAAAAACACCCTAACGAAAAAGTCAAGGCTCAGGAAATCCCGGCCTCATCATCGTCAGAGGAAGCGATAACTGCTGCCATAACTGCCGGAACAAGCCCATGCCTTATCTACAATATTTCTAGTTCGGCTGTACCAGGTTGGGTTCGTCAAGGTGGGCTGGTGAACCTATCGAAGATATCGGATGGAAACAGCTATATCGAAGGACGCAGCGGTAAAAGCGCTGAGCATTATAAAACCAATGGTGATTACTACCAACTTCCTTGGAAACAGAATCCCATCATGCTCATCTATAACAAAGACATTTTCCAGAAAGCAGGGATTGATCCCGAGAACCCCAAGATGGATACTTACGCTAGCTTCTTGGAAGGCGCCCGTAAAATCGTTAATTCTGGTGCCTCGCAAAGCGCCATCTGGCCTGCACCGACTAATGAGTTCTACCAGCCGTGGAACGACTTTTACCCGCTTTATCTCGCTGCTACTGATGGTGTTCCGCTGATAAAGGACAAAAAAGCCACATTCGATGACGAGAATGGACGTGATGTCACAGAATTCTTCCGAACTCTTTACGCAGAGAATCTAGCACCTAAAGAGAAACCGACAGATGATGCTATGTCTCAAGGTACTACGGCAATGCAACTGGCTGGCCCTTGGGCTGTTGCTGCGTACAAAGGCAAGGTAAACACAGGCGTGATGCCCATACCTACCAAAGACGGGAAAAAAGATGTAACTACGTTTGCTGATTCAAAGAATATCTCTATGTTTACTTCCTGTAAGGCTCAAGGTACTGCTTGGAAATTCCTCAAATACTCGACCTGCAAAGACCAGGATAAGCGCTTTATTGAAGCTACAGGACAGATTCCCGTCCGCAGCGATAGCGGATCAATATACCAGAACTTTGTAGCAAAAAACCCGGCTTATAAACCTTATGTTGATCAGGCTTTACGAACTGGTGATGTACCAAGTTTGATGAATTCTGTAGAAGTTTGGCAGACCTTCCGTAAACTTTGGTCGAACGATGTGATCTTTGGAAAAACTTCATCACAGGAATTTGTCGACTCTGCTGCAAAGTCGATCAACGAGTTGGCCAGGAAGGGCTAAACTTTGAGTGTCAAGAATTTTAAGCGTTCGTCGTCACCCGTTAAAGGGTGGCGGCGGTGGCTGGGGAAAGAACCCATTGGTGGGTTATTTGCTCTGCCTTATGCCATCTTTGTCTTGTTCATCTTTGCCTATCCTCTGTGCTTCGCCACTTATATGGCTTTCCACGATTACTTTTTCACAGCTCCTGGAGCGCAAGTTGATAAGCCTTTCGTGGGATTCAGAAACTTCTCACAGGTGTTGGCAAATCCTGATGTGCTTCAATCCTTCAAAAATATACTAGTGTTTCTGATTATCAACGTTCCTCTAACGGTTGTTCTTTCGATTGTGCTGGCAGCGGCACTTAATGCAGGTATCCGCTGGGCTACGGCTTTCCGTATTGCTTTTTACCTGCCATATATCACCGCCAGTGTCTCACTAGTAGGTGTATGGATGCTGCTTTTTTCGCAGAAAGGGCTGGTGAACGCCTTATTAGGTTCTCTGGCGCCAAATCCTTCGTGGTTGATCAACGAACATCTTGCCATGCCCTCTATAGCCCTTTATGTGACATGGAAACAATTGGGCTTTTATATTTTGTTGTATTTGGCAGCGCTTCAAAATGTGCCTAAAGAGTTGCATGAGGCTGCAGCAGTTGATGGGGCGAACGCGGTTCAGCGTTTCCTTCATGTTACTGTGCCTGGTGTTCGTCCAACCACTACATTGGTTTTGCTGTTAGCCATCATCACAGGGGCAAACATGTTCACAGAACCTTATCTGTTGACCAATGGAGGTGGGCCGAATGGAGCCAGCAATACACCCGTGCTCTTGATCTATCAGCTTGGTATCCAGCAACAGCATCCTGATTTGGCTTCAGCCATAGGCATGTTGCTAGTTATCCTGGTCGGCTTCATTTCGCTATTGACTAATCGTCTGAACAAAGAGACTTAACATGAGCGACATCGATCAACGTTTCAAATTTGGTACTGAATCATCTGCTAAACCTAATGGTTTCCCCGAGGAAGAAGGAGTCCACAAGAATCATAATCAGCTAGTCGAAGGGAAAAACAGACAACATAGACAAACTGTGGGCAGAGTACTGCGTTACGGTCTGCTTACTATCGCTGCACTAATCTTTGCCTTTCCGTTCTATTTTATGGTCGTAGGAGCTTTCCAGAGCAATCCAACCAACACTCCTTCTCGTTTGGTGCCCTTGAGCGGTTGGACCTTTAATAATTTCGTAGCGATCAATGGTCGAATCAATCTATGGGGTTCCTTACTCAACTCAGGGATTTTCGTGGGGGGCGTTCTGCTTGGGACTGTGGTTTTTGGACTATTAGCTGGTTACTCATTAGCATGTCTTGATTTTTCTGGTCGTGGTTTCACATGGATTTTAATACTGCTAGTTCAGACGGTTCCGTTTCAGCTGCTCATGATTCCCCTCTATGTTCAAATCACTCGCAGTTATGGCTTGGGAGATACCTACATTGGCATGATTCTTCCCTTTGCCATCAACACTACAGCAGTGTTCATCTTTGCTCAGTTTTTCAAAAGTCTGCCTCGTTCTATTTTTGAGGCGGCTCGAATAGACGGAGCCAGTGAAATCAGAATTTTGTGGTCTATTGCCATCCCTATGGTCAGACCAGCACTCGTAACAGCTATTTTGGTCACATTCATTGGCCCTTGGAACGAATTTCTCTGGCCCTTCCTTATCACTAAGGACGCATCTATGCAGCCATTGGCTGTCTCTTTGGCTAATTTCATCACTACAGCTTCGCAGAGCATGGCGAATCCAAACGGTGCCATCTTAGCGGGTGCAACAGTCCTGGCTTTCCCTATAATTATCATCTTTTGCCTCTTCCAGAAATATTTCACTGCCTCTGATATAGGTTCAGCAACGAAAGGTTAATTAACGAATGAACCCGACTAACGACATGCATTTCATGAACAGTAGAGCAGCGTTCCCTTTAGGGCCCTTCACACCTTATGAGAACAATCCGATCCTCAGTCCATTAGGAAAAGGCTGGGAATCAGCAAACCTATATAATCCTGCGGCCATCGTAGTTGACGATGAGGTTGTGCTACTTTACCGTGCTCATTCAACTGACATAGTTTCTCATATTGGCCTAGCCCATAGCTCAGACGGTCTTCATTTCGATCGAGAAAAGAATCCGATTTTATCGCCTAGCGAGGCTTATGACCTATATGGCTGTGAGGACCCACGTATAACTAAGATTGATGGCACATACTATTTAACCTATACCGGTTGGGATCGGCATAGCGCCCTACTGTGCTTAGCGACATCAACAGACTTGCACAACTGGACCAAGCATGGCCCGATTTTTAGTGATTTTGACACTTTTGCAGCCACTAAAGATGCCAGAGGATTTGATTGGTCCAAGGCTGGAGTAATCGTTCCGTTCCGCATTCAGAATAAGTGGTGGATGTACTTCGGAGAAGGCTGCATTTACGCTGCAACCAGTAGTGATCTGATTCATTGGCAACCTTTAAGTGACGACAAGCATCCGATTTATAGTCCTACATCCGGCAGCTTCGATGCTGATTTAGTTGAGATTGGTGCCCCTCCGATAATGGCTGACAATGGCTTGTTAATATTCCTTGTAAACGGGGCCGTTCGCACTCTTAGAAGCGATGGGACGTACGACGTTGATTATAGGTGCGGACAGTTTGCAATTGATCCGGACCGACCCGGGCAGGTTCTTGCTAGAATGCAGATTCCATGGCTGGCCCCTCAATCCTTTGAGGACCTAAATGGGATGATTCCTAATGTAACGTTTGTTGAGGGCCTGGTTCAATTCCATGGAGTATGGCTTGCTTATTATGGTCAATCTGATACTACCTTGGCAGTAGCTACATATGATCCACGGGTTAATCGGTGGGGTAGTCATAGCTCAAGATTTTAAGCAAATATCGTAATTGTTGAATAACGCGACATTTTTCTCCTTGAGTACCTTGATTTTTTAAGTACGTTTGTCGAAAGTTCAACTCCGACAAAGTGACTTTATTACACATGATGGAAAAGGCTCCCTCCGGCTGTTGTCGGAGGGAGCCTTTTCCATTTCCTCATTCCAGTAGATTGGGGAATGATTCATGGATACTGATGGTGCTCAGCCGTTGACGCGGTCGATGCCCTTCTGCACGTCGGAGAGGACCGAATCCCAGGAGTCGATGAAGGCGGCGACGCCATCGGCCTCCAGCTTGTCGGTCACATCCTTGATGTTGATGCCCAGGTCAGCCAGCTTCTGCATCACCTGGTGGCTCTCCTCGTAGTTGCCCTTGACCGAGGGAGCACCGTTGCCGTGATCGGCCAGAGCGTTCAGGGTCTTCTCAGGCATGGTGTTGACCACGTCAGGGGCCACCAGCTCATCCACGTACTTGCAGTCTGAGTAGGCGGCGTTCTTGGTGCCGGTGGAGGCCCAGAGCGGACGCTGACGCTTGGCGCCCTTGGCTTCCAGGTCGGCCCAGCGGGGATCGTTGTCGAAGGCCTTCTCGAAGAGCTCGTAGGCCAGGCGGGCGTTGGCCACAGCGGCCTTACCCTCCAGGGACTTGGCCTCGTCAGAGCCATTGGCCTCCAGCAACTTGTCAACCGCAGTGTCCACGCGGGAAACGAAGAAGGAGGCGACCGAGCCCATATGCTTCAGGTCATGGCCGTTCTTGTCGGCCTGGACCATGCCCTCGATGAAGGCGTCGATAACCTGCTTGTAGCGCTCCAGAGAGAAGATCAGGGTCACGTTGACCGAGATGCCCTTGGCCAGGGTGGCGGTGATGGCAGGCAGGCCCTCCAGGGTGGCGGGGATCTTGATCATGGCGTTGGGCCGATCGACCTTGTTCCAGAGCTCTTCGGCCTGCTTCTCGGTCTCTTCGGTGTTGTGGGCCAGACGAGGATCGACCTCGATGGAGACGCGTCCATCCACATAGTCGGTCTTCTCAGCAACCTCACGGAATATGTCGGTGGCGTTGCGCACGTCGGTGGTGGTCAGCTCACGGACGGCCTGCTCGACGGGGATGCGGCCCAGCTGCTTGAGCTGTTCGTCATAGGGACCCACCTGGCTCAGGGCCTTCTGGAAAATCGAGGGGTTGGTGGTCACGCCCACCACATTGCGCTCGGCGATCAGCTGCTGCAGATTGCCCGACTCGATGCGGGTGCGGCTCAGATCGTCCAGCCAGATCGAGACACCTGAATCGCTCGTGCGCTGGGTGTTTGCATTTTCTGCCATCTTGTCACTCCTTATTTGGGTTCCCGATGGAATCACATTCACTATGCACTACCGGGAAGTGTTTTGCTGTATTCCCGCAGGCCGCGTTTCGGGCGTGCCTGAAGGGGAGGGGGCCGGCGTCGCGGACGGCCCCCGATTGATCACGATGCCGGGTTCAGCGGGCCTGACGGACTTCCTCCAGGGAGGCCTGTGCTGCTTCGACCACATGATCGGCTGTGATGCCCAGGTCGCGCATGTTCTCGTCGCCGCTGCCCTGCAGGCCGAACTGCTCGATGGACACGGGCTTGCCATAGCTGCCCAGGTACTTGTACCAGGGCGTGGCCAGTCCGGCCTCAACGGAGACGCGGGCCTTGACGGAGGCGGGCAGAACGGCTTCCTTATACTCGTCGTCCTGCTCCTCGAACCACTCCAGCGAGGGCACGGAGACGACGCGGGCCTTGACGCCCTGCTCAGCCAGGGTCTTGGAGGCGGCCACAGCGTGCTGCACCTCGGAGCCGGTGGCCATGATCAGCACATCCGGCTGGCCCTCGGTGTCGACCAGCACGTAGGCGCCCTTGCGCACGCCCTCACGGGCCTTGGCCTTGGTCTCCTCCAGGGTGGGTACGCCCTGCCTGGTCAAGATCATGGCCGTAGGGTGGGTGTTGTCCTTCTCGAAGAAGGCGCGGTAAGCCTCAGCGGTCTCGTACTGATCGGCCGGGCGCACAACCTCCATCTGGGGGATGGCGCGAATGGCGGTCAGGTGCTCGATGGGCTGGTGGGTGGGGCCATCCTC
>NZ_JBVPQK010000090.1:0-8853 GCF_058197115.1 Bifidobacterium sp. POST2/T3 (B1) | reverse complement strand
GCTCTTCCAAGGAGAGAACCTTCAGATCCTTTGGGGAGTCGATGCTGTCCAGAAGCTTGCCCATAACCCTCCTGTCTCTTTCTGTAATGCAATCCAATGATTCTAGGTCTGGAGCGGCGGCTTGAAGCTGCTGAAAGCCTGATGTTCACCAGGCCCGGCCTTTACATCCATAGGACCGTCACGATTGGTCGGCTTCTCCCCGGCCTTGCGTAGTATCAAATGTGCATGAACATTGGAGGGCCGATGGCTGACAATACACATGAAGGGGCACGCGTCGCAGTGATCATGGGATCATCAAGCGACTGGGAGACGATGAAGGAAGCCTGCCGGATGCTGGACCGGTTCGCTATCGTCTACACCAAGGAGGTAATCTCCGCCCATCGCACACCTGGGCGTATGGCGGAGTTCGCACATCAGGCCCGGAGCCAGGGTATAGGAGTCATCATTGCAGGGGCCGGCGGAGCAGCCCATCTGCCTGGTATGGTGGCGGCCCAGACCACGCTGCCGGTCATTGGGGTGCCAGTGAAGTCCCATGCACTGAGCGGGGTTGATTCGCTCTTGTCCATCGTGCAGATGCCCGCCGGTATCCCTGTGGCGACCACGGCCATAGGGGCATCCGGGGCTACCAATGCCGGCCTGCTGGCAGCTTCAATTCTCTCCATTAATGACTCAAGACTGGCTCAGGCCCTGGATGACTACCGTGCCGAGCTGGCTCGATCCGTGGAGGCGTCCAATGCCAAGCTTGTCTGAGGAGACCGAGGGGAGGATTGATCACCTGGAGCCGGGGTCCGTCATCGGGATCGTGGGCGGCGGTCAGTTGGGACGGATGATGGCCCTGAGCGCCCGCTACCATGGATTCCGCATCGGTGTGCTGGATCCCACGCCCGATGCGCCCGCGGCTCAGGTGGCTGACTTCCAAGAGACTGCCGACTATGGCGATCTCGACGCTATCAAAAGGCTTGCTGAACGCAGCGATGTGCTCACCTACGAATTCGAGAATGTGGATGCCGACGCATTGGATCAGGTGAGGGACCGAGTGGCCATCCCCCAAGGAACTGATCTGCTCAGGGTCACTCAGGACCGGGTCCACGAGAAGACCTTTATCAACCGTCATGGCATTGATACTGCCCCTTGGAGGCGGGTTGACAGTCTTGATCAGCTGGATACGGCTCTGAAAGAGCTGGGAATGCCCGCCGTGCTCAAGACGCGAACCGGCGGCTATGACGGCCACGGCCAGGCGGTCCTGCGCACTAATGAGGATCTTCAGGCCCTGAAAGCGCGGATCAAGGGCCAGGACTTCCCGCCCTCCGTGCTGGAGGGGTTCGTGGACTTCGCCTTCGAGGCCTCCATACTGGTCTCAGGCAACGGGAAGGACTATGTCACCTTCCCAATGGTGCGCAACGAGCACCGTCACAACATACTGCACATGACTCTGGCGCCGGCCCAAGTCGAGCCTGAAATGGCCGACCGCGCGCGTGACATGGCCCTGACTTTGGCTGACGGCTTCAAGTTGGCCGGAACCTTGGCCCTTGAGCTTTTTGTCATGCCTGATGGCGGTTTGGTGGTCAACGAGTTGGCCCCGCGCCCCCATAACTCCGGTCATTACACTATCGAGGCCTGCTCCATGGACCAGTTCGATGCCCACGTTCGGGGCATCGCCGGGTGGCCCCTGCCCAATCCTCGTCTGCTCAGTCCGGCGGTCATGGTCAACGTTCTGGGCCAGCATGTGGCCCCGGTCAGAAGGTTGCTTGGTGAACACCCCGAATGGTTCCTGCATGATTATGGTAAGGCTGAAGTGCGCACCGACCGCAAAATGGGGCATCTGACGGTGCTGACTGACGATCTGGAGAAGACGGCCAAGGATTTGGAGGCCACAGGCTGCTGGTCCGACCTGGACTGAACTGAATCCTCACATCTGTTCTGGCAATCCGGATGTAGGCTTGGTGGAGCCCAAGGAGTGTGTCTAATCATGAACGCTGGCTCATCGGTCGGCCGCCGGACGCGGCAGAAGAACGCTATCTGGAGGATTCTTCAGTCCCAGAACGACTTCGTCTCAGCCAAGGAGCTGCACAAGCTTCTTCGCGATTCAGGCCAGCGAATCGGCTTGGCCACGGTTTATCGACAGCTGGGTTCCCTGCATATGTCCGGCAGCCTGGACTGCATTGAGCATGGGGGCATTCGCCTTTACCGGGTCTGCCTTGCCCAGCGAAAGCATCATCACCATTTGGTCTGCGAACGCTGCGGAAGAACCGTGGAGATCAGCCCGCCGGACGATGGCTGGTTGAAGGCCGTGGCGGCTGAGCATGGCTTTACGGTCTCCTCGCACACCTTGGAGGTCTACGGCCTGTGCAGCAGCTGTCGGGACCGCTTCGGTCAGGCGGACGTCAGCGATCCTCCCGGCCCTTGGGCATGATGGTTTTGATGGCATCCCAGGCCTGCGAAGCCTTGAGATTAGGCAGGTAGGCCTGAACTACAGCCAGTCCGATCTGGGCTAGCTGAGCCGGGTCAGGATAGCAGATATAGACCGGGTGCTCGCTGGGCTGGAACTTCTTCTTGAAGAAGAAGAGGGAGCGGAAACCATAGGCCGGTTCCATCAGGTCGGCCACCAGATGCAGGGCATGCTGCAGGAAGGCGGTCCGATCTTCGCCGCCGTCCATGCCGGCCAGGGGAGCGGCCGACAGGCTCATGAATTCCGCCGTACCCTGGTCGCGCAGCCGTTCGGCCATGCGTGCTATCAGGAACTCCATGATTCCGTTGGGGCTGTCGGTCCGGTGCCGCATGAAGTCCAGGGTCCAGCCGATCACCTGGCCCTGGCGGTAGGTGGGCATCCAGCTGGTCACGGCCAGCACCTTGCCTTGGTCGTCCACGGCGTACAGGATGGCCATGCGCGGGTCCCTCAGCTCATCCAGGCCGCCCAGGGTGAACTTCATCTCAGGAAGCGCCTTGAGCTCGGCCCACTGCTCGGAGATGTCCACGATCTGCGACTGGACGTCCCAGGAGGCGTCGTTGAAGGTGGTCAGCACGTCGGTGATGTTGTCACGCTTGGCCTTGTTGATGGCTGTGCGAATGTCCTGCCACTTCTTGCCCTTGGTCTGCCAGAGGCTGGGGGTCACCACCATCTCAGTACCGACTGTCAGGATGGACCAGCCGCGTGCGGCCAGCAGATCGCGCTGGGGCTTGTGGACGCTATAGAAGACCGGTGACCAGGAGTGGGCGTTGCAGAAGCGCGTGAATTCGTCCAGATCGTCCGCATACTCGTCAGGATCGCCGAATGGACCGGTGGTTGTAAGGGCTATGCTGTGCAAAAGTCGGTAGGCGATGGCCGATCGGCCGCTGGGGGAGAACCAGTAGCTGTTGCCCTCCCAGGTGGTCATGAAGGACATGCTCTCACCCCCATACTCGACCAACTTGTCAGCCTCCTGGCGCTCACTGCCGTTCTGGATGACCGAGCTGCGCATCCAAGATAGAAGAACCACCAGGACCACCAACCAGAAGATCAGCCCTATTCCGTGGGTGACTATCCTTCCCGTGGGGGTGCGTGGCACCAGGGTTGGAAGGAAGCGCGAAGCTACACCATTAGGCAGGTAGAGCTCAGGCAGCTGGGAAAGTGCTCTGCCAGTGGTGGGCCAGGGGTTGAAGGAGCGGGGACTGATAGCGGTGAAAGCCATATAGCCCATGGCGGTGGCCAGGAAGGCCAAGACGATGGCGGCCCAGCCCAGCTGTAGACGTGAGGTCTTGGTCCGGACCAGGAAGATGCCCAGATTGCGCACCAGGAACCAGCTGAGAATCAACGGCGGCAGGGTGATGATCAGCAGCGAGGGGAGGGCTCCATGACGGATGGCCTGGGGCAGGCCTTCGCCGATAGTCAGTGGGAAGACTAGGAAATAGAGCAGGGCCAAGACAACGGTCAGGGCGTTGAGGACCACACCGGTGACAGCGGCGACCCGCCGGCCGTGATAGATGCCCCAAGCCACAACCAGCATAACTAGGGTGGGCATGATCAGGGAGGAGATACCAGTGGTGGGATGGCCGGCGACCAGGCCGTACTGCGCGTAGCAGCTGACCTGGTTGTTTTCTGCAAGGCAGCGAGACAGTGCAGCGCTTCCACCTGTATTTGAGCCCATGAATGTACCCAGCGGGGTGAAGAATCCGGCGCGGATTCGGGAGGAAACGGTGACCAGGGGACCAAGAGCCAAAACCGTGGCGACGGCTCCCAGCAGATGGCGGGTCTCGTAGGATCCGCTATGGCCATGCGGATTAGCATCCTGGACCGGTCCGTGCCAGAGGTGTCCGGTCAGGTGGCCGATCAGCGCCGCAGCCAGGGCGCAATAGTAGCCAGGGTTACCGGTGTACAGCACCATGAGGATCAAGGCTGTGTATCCGATGGTGGCGATCCTGCGCCGCCAGAGGAAGTCGCTGAAGGGGATGGATGCCATCAAAGATCCGACCACCAGGGTGATGGGGCTGAGCGACATGGGCACGTGGATGAACCAGGCCCAATGATCCTGGAGGGCATTGATCAACCAGCAGATTATCAGGCCGACCGCTGTGCCGCCTATCGCGCTGATGACGGCTGCCAGTACGGTGCGCCTGCGCCCCAGCCGAGTTTCGGCTATGCACAGCATGACCAGCACTAGGGCAACGTCTATAGCCAGCGGCAGGGGACCTGGGGTGATGACCAAGGATACCAGTAGTCGTGCGAACTGGACCAAGAGCGAGGGCCGAGCCTGTCCATGCAAGGGTCCGGGTGCCTGACGAATAATCAGATCAGATAGAGGCATGCCTAGCCGGTTTTTGCCGGGGATGCGAAGCAGCCAGATGAACAGCCAGCTAAACATGTTGACCAGGATTAGTCCGACGCTGAAGGCCAGCGCAAGGGCGTGGCGTCTGGCCCAATGGGCCAGGTCCGAAAGAAGCACGGCCTTGGCTGAAGGCTCCATCAGTTCGGATCCCTTATTCGTTGTCTGCATGATTGCGGCGGCTCTTTCTGCTGTATTGGCGCTTCAGCTTATGCTCATCTCAACAATATCCGGAAAATCCTGAATTGGTTGGGACATGGGGCCCAGCCCCATGGCTTCGCCCAACCATTCCAGCCCGGGTTTCCAGGCGGTCTTGACTGTATGCCAGTCATGACCCGACCCTTGGGTGACGACGGCCTGCACGCTCATGCCTGCCTGGCTGGCGGCCTTGGCGATGACCATCATATTGTGTTGAGACTCCTTGTCGTTGGATCCGGCGGCAGTGAATAGACGCTGGCTTGACGGAGCCCGATCCATGATGGCTCTGGCAGGGACTTGGGCCAGAAAGCGTTTCCGGTCGCCGCCGAAGTAGTCCTTGATCATCTGGTCCTGTCGACCTTGGGTCGGCTCCAGCTCCCCGTCGGCTGGGAGCATACTCCCGTAGACATCGGGATGCCGCGCTCCCAACTGAGTGGAGCAGGTTCCACCCTGGGAGAACCCTCCGATGGCCCAGAGCTGGGGTTTGCTGTCGACCGGTAGGTTGGTGCGGATCCAAGCGGGCACGTCATGGCTCAAATAGGTTTCGGCCTTTCCGTAGACGGGGGAATCTACGCATAGGCTGTTGTGGAAGGAGGACCCATTCTGGTCGGGGGATACCACCACTGGAGCCAGGCCATCGTGTTCGGCGGCGTAGGCATCCATCATGGCCGGGATGGCTCCGGCAGTGAAGAGCCGGTCGGGGCTGCCGGGCTGACCAGCCAGAAGGACGAAGACGGGCAGGGCCGGGGGTTTCTTGCTCAGCGCCGCGGGCGGCAGATAAATATCGGCTGGACGGGCCAGGAAACGGGAGTTGTCATTGGGGATGCGAACGCTATATGAGCGACCTGTGCGCGGGTAGGCTGGCAGGTCGCCCCGGGAGGCCCGGGATCGCCACTGTGCCACACTCATGGCTGGTCTGGCTGTCTGATGGCTCCCATAGTCAGGATAAAGGGTGACACTGAACAGGGATCCCAGAGTGGTGAACTCTCCGTAGATGATATCCACTCGCAGCCCGGTGGACAGCAGGCAGAGCAGGACGCTCAGGGCTGCCAGGAGGCGGCGCCATCCCCGTGAAGTGATCAGTATGCAAATGGCGAATCCCACAGCCATGAAGCCCAATGCCACGGTGATGATGACCATCCAGCCTAGGGAAACTCCGAAGAGCATGAAGACATCGGAGACTAACCAGGTGATCAGCAGTCCCAAGGCCCCTATGCCCATGGCAACGGCGATCTGTCGCAACAGTGTCCGCCAGCGTCCATGGGTCAGTCCGGTCAACACCAGCAGAATCAGGGCGAGGGCCGTCAAGGTGAACAGCGTTGCGGGCAGCCATCCCTGGGTCAGATGGACCTTTGCCAGCCATGCATTCATGCAATTCCTTCCAGCCAAAACGTATCCGCAGTTCAGTATAGGGAGTGTCTAGGCGGATGATAGCCATTTGTACAGGCATCATTTCTGGCCATTGGTAGTTCTATGGTAGATTTATTGATAATCAATCTCAATAATGCTTCTAGGGCCGCCGCTGGGCCCCAGGTCGTCGCCAGAAAGGAACTTTCATCCATGCATGCCAGCAGCCCACGCCTTCGCCGGACCCGCACCTTAGTCACCGCCCTCCTGACAGGCCTCACCCTGCTGACCTTTCTGACAGGCTGTGGGAAAAGCGGATCATCCCCTTCCGCTTCCGGATCCGGTCCTCTGCAGGTGGTGACCAGCATCAATCAATGGCAGTCCCTGGCCGTGGACCTGGGCGGCGATCAGGCCCGGGTGGATACCATTCTGAGCAACACCTCTACTGATGCCCATGATTATGAGCCGACAACGGCCGACATCGCCCGGATCAGCCGCGCCGATCTGGTCATAGTCAACGGAGCCGGCATTGACGACTGGGCGGCCAAGGCCGCTGAAACCGGGCAGGCCCGGCTGGTGGACATATCCAAGGCATCAGGACGCAAAGCTGGCGACAACCCCCATCTCTGGTTTTCCTCTCAGAGCAGGAGAGCGGCCGCCAAGGCTGTGCATGAGGCCTACCGGCAGCTGCGGCCAGACCAAGGAGACGGCTTTGACAAGGCCTACCAGGACTGGCAGGGTCGACAGGCCCGGCTGGACGATCTGATTGCCAAAGCGCGCAAGCAGACCCAAGGTCGGCACTACGCGGCTACGGAATCGGCAGCATACTATCTCTGCCATGATCTGGGCATGAAGGATCTGACCCCAGAGGGGTATCTGCGGGCGGCCGCCAACGAGAGTGAGCCCTCGCCCGAGGACCTGGTGGCCTTCCGCCATTTGCTGGCATCCGGCCAGTTGGACATGCTGGTGCTCAACACCCAGGAGGTCAATCGAACCTCCAAGGATTTGGCCACTGAAGCCCGTAAGGCCCATGTGCCGGTGTTCGAGGTCAGTGAGCAGCGCCCCGATAAGTACCGAAACCTGGAGGATTGGATCAGCGCCCTGGTCCAGCGGGTGCCGGGCGCCAAGGCCTGATAGGCCCACTCGCTCACTGTGTTCGCTAAGGGGTGTTTTCACTGGGCTTGTCGTCCTTGATGGGAACAATGGCACAGGTATCGGTAAAGGCCCATGGGGCCCAGTCGCCAAAGTCAGGAGTAAGCGGTGAAGGATCGTAAGCGTCAGCCCGGCCGGTGGACATCCTGGATGCAGAACATGACCGGACGTCTTCGGGTGCGTGGGTGGGTCTACCTGCTCGCCTTCATCCTGATTGACTTCCTGTCAGTGGGCATCCTGCAGTGGGGGGTCTCCCTGAACAGCTCCCGCGTAGAGCTGTCCAACCCGCTGATCGGCTTCTGGGGCTTCATCTCGGCCATGTGGACCCAACGTCGGTTCGTCCTGGTGCTCAATATGCTGGCTGTGGGCCTGGTCTACCTGGCCCTGGCCTACCTAACCAATCGTTTTTGGGCGGCATCAGGGCTGATCCTGGCCATCTGTGCGGTCATTGCGGTCATCGAGCGTTTCAAGGTGCGTGCACGGTATGAGGCTATTCTGCCCTCGGATTTGGATTTCCTCCATGCCGATGCGGCCAATCTGGTCTCCTTCCTGCCGGCTCGGTCCCTGCTCATGATCGGGCTGGGAGTCGTGGCTCTGGTCGTTCTCGGAGTAATCTGCTGGGTGGTGTCACGGATGGATGCCCGTCGCGGTCGTCCGGTGGCCACTGGCAACAAGCCTCTGGGTGCGGGACTGCGTACGGTAGGGGTCCTGGTCCCGGTTCTGGTGGTGGCACTGTTCATGTCCACTGTGGGCACCTACGGCAGCCCCGCCTACCGCTTCTCGCAGTTTATGGGCGACATACCCTCCATGTGGGACTCGGTCTATGATGCCCAGCGTAACGGGGTCTTCGTGTCCTTCTCGCGGCAGCTGCGGCCCAAGGTTATGGACCAGCCTGCAGGCTACAGCCGTGCCACCATGAAGTCTCTAGCCCACCGCTACCAGCTTTCGGCTGATCGCATCAACCATGACCGCAAGTCCTACATGAACGAGTCGACCCTGGTCTACATCCTCTCCGAGTCGTTCTCGGATCCCACACGGGTGCCGGGCGTCGCACTCAATCAGGACCCTATGCCCCATATCAGATCCATCAAGGAGGGCACCACCAGCGGACTCATGCTCTCCTCCGGCTACGGCGGCGGCACGGCCAATCTGGAGTTCCAAGCCATGACTGGCCTGTCCATGGCCAACTTCGATCCCTCGCTGACCTCTCCCTATCAGCAGGTCATCCCTCACCTGAACTGGATACCCACGGTCAATCAGGCCTGGGGGTCACCATCCAGGTCTCTGGCCTTCCATCCCTATGAGTCCTCCATGTATTCCAGGGCCGAAAACTACAAGAAGTTCGGCTTCTCGCACT
>NZ_JBVPQK010000089.1:0-8904 GCF_058197115.1 Bifidobacterium sp. POST2/T3 (B1) | reverse complement strand
GCTCTTCCAAGGAGAGAACCTTCAGATCCTTTGGGGAGTCGATGCTGTCCAGAAGCTTGCCCATAACCCTCCTGTCTGTTTCTGTCATGCAATCCAATGATTCTAGGTCCGGAGCGGCGGTTCGGAGACGCTGGGTGCCTGATGTTCACCAGGCCCGGCCTTTACATCCATAGGACCGTCACGATTGGCTGGCTTCTCCCCTGCCTTGCGTAGTATCAAATATGCATGAACATTGGAGGGCCGATGGCTGACAATACACATGAAGGGGCACGCGTCGCAGTGATCATGGGATCATCGAGCGACTGGGAGACGATGAGGGAAGCCTGCCGGATGCTGGACCGGTTCGCTATCGTCTACACCAAGGAGGTCATCTCCGCCCATCGCACACCTGGGCGCATGGCGGAGTTCGCGCATCAGGCCCGGAGCCAGGGCATAAGTGTTATCATCGCCGGAGCCGGTGGAGCAGCCCATCTGCCTGGTATGGTGGCGGCCCAGACCACGCTGCCGGTCATCGGGGTGCCAGTGAAGTCCCACGCCTTGAGCGGGGTTGATTCGCTCCTGTCCATCGTGCAGATGCCTGCCGGAATTCCTGTGGCGACTACGGCCATAGGGGCATCCGGGGCTACCAATGCCGGCCTGCTGGCGGCTTCAATTCTCTCCATTAATGATTCAAGACTGGCCCAGGCCCTGGATGACTACCGTGCCGAGCTGGCCCGATCCGTGGAGGCGTCCAATGCCCAGCTTGTCTGAAGAGACGAAGGGGAGGATTGATCACCTGGAGCCGGGGTCCGTCATCGGGATTGTGGGCGGCGGCCAGCTGGGGCGGATGATGGCCCTGAGCGCCCGCTACCACGGATTCCGCATCGGTGTGTTGGATCCCACGCCTGATGCTCCCGCGGCTCAGGTTGCTGACTTCCAGGAGACAGCCGACTATGGCGACCTCGATGCCCTCAAGCGGCTTGCTGAACGCAGCGATGTGCTCACCTACGAGTTCGAGAATGTGGATGCCGATGCGCTGGACCAGGTGAGGGATCGTGTGGCCATCCCTCAGGGGACTGATTTGCTCAGGGTCACCCAGGACCGGGTCCACGAGAAGACCTTCATCAACCGCCACGGCATCGATACCGCCCCCTGGAGGCAGGTCGACAGTCTTGACCAGCTGGATTCAGCCTTGGAGGAGTTGGGAATGCCCGCTGTGCTCAAGACGCGAACCGGTGGCTATGACGGCCACGGCCAGGCGGTCCTGCGCACCAAGGAGGATCTTCAGGCCTTTCAGGCGCGGATGAAGGGCCGGGACTTCCCGCCCTCCGTGCTGGAGGGGTTCGTGGACTTTGCTTTCGAGGCCTCCATACTGGTATCAGGCAACGGGAAGGACTATGTCACCTTCCCCATGGTGCGCAACGAGCACCGTCACAACATCCTGCACATGACTCTGGCACCGGCACAGGTCGAGCCTGAAATGGCCGACCGCGCGCGTGACTTGGCTCTGACTTTGGCTGACGGCTTCAAGCTGGCCGGCACCTTGGCCCTTGAGCTTTTTGTCATGCCCGATGGCGGTCTGGTAGTCAACGAGTTGGCCCCGCGCCCCCATAACTCCGGTCATTACACCATTGAGGCCTGCTCCATGGACCAGTTCGATGCCCACGTCCGGGGCATCGCCGGGTGGCCCCTGCCCAATCCTCGTCTGCTCAGCCCGGCGGTCATGGTCAACGTTCTGGGCCAGCATGTGGCCCCGGTCAGAAAGCTGCTGGGGAAGCACCCCGAATGGTACCTGCATGATTATGGCAAGGCCGAAGTGCGCACCGACCGCAAGATGGGGCATCTGACGGTGCTGACCGACGATCTGGAGAAGACGGCCAAGGATCTGGAGGCCACAGGCTGCTGGTCCGACCTGGACTGAACCGAATCCTCACATCTGTCCCGGCAATCCGGATGTAGGCTTGGTGGAGCCCAAGGAGTGTGTCTAATCATGAACGCTGGCTCATCCGTCGGCCGCCGGACGCGGCAGAAGAACGCTATCTGGAGGATTCTTCAGTCCCAGAACGACTTCGTCTCAGCCAAGGAGCTGCACAAGCTTCTTCACGATTCGGGCCAGCGGATCGGCTTGGCCACTGTGTATCGGCAGCTGGGCTCCCTGCATATGTCCGGCAGCCTGGACTGCATTGAGCATGGGGGCATTCGCCTCTACAGGGTCTGCCTGGCCCAACGGAAACACCATCACCATCTGGTTTGTGAACGCTGCGGCAGGACCGTGGAGATCAGCCCGCCGGACGATGGCTGGCTGAAGGCCGTGGCAGCTGAGCATGGCTTTACGGTCTCCTCGCATACCTTGGAGGTCTATGGCCTGTGCAGCAGCTGTCGGGGCCACTCTGGTCAGGTGGACGTCAGTGATCCTCCCGGCTCTTGGGCATGATGGTCTTCATGGCATCCCAGGCCTGCGAAGCCTTGAGATTGGGTAGGTAGGCCTGGACTACAGCCAGTCCGATCTGGGCCAGCTGAGCCGGGTCGGGATAGCAGATATAGACCGGGTGCTCGCTGGGCTGGAACTTCTTCTTGAAGAAGAAGAGCGAACGGAAGCCATAGGCCGGTTCCATCAGGTCTGCCACCATATGCAGGGCATGTTGCAGGAAGGCAGTCTGATCCTCGCTGCTGTCCATGCCGGCCAGGGGAGCGGCCGACAGGCTCATGAATTCCGCCGTGCCTTGGTCGCGTAGCCGTTCGGCCATCCGTGCGATCAGGAACTCCATGATTCCATTGGGGCTGTCGGTCCTGTGCCTCATGAAGTCCAAGGTCCAGCCGATCACCTGGCCCTGGCGGTAGGTGGGCATCCAGCTGGTGACGGCCAGCACCTTGCCCTGGTCGTCCACGGCATAGAGGATGGCCATGCGAGGATCCCTCAGCTCATCCAGGCCACCCAGGGTGAACTTCATCTCAGGCAGCGCCTTGAGCTCGGCCCACTGCTCGGAGATGTCCACAATCTGCGATTGGACGTCCCAGGAGGCATCGTTGAATGTGGTCAGGATGTCGGTGATCTTGTCACGCTTGGCCTTGTTGATGGCTGTGCGAATGTCCTGCCATTTCTTGCCCTTGGTCTGCCAAAGGCTGGGAGTGACCACCATCTCCGAGCCGACAGTCAGGCTGGACCATCCCCTGGCTGCCAGCAGGTCACGCTGGGGCTTGTGGACGCTGTAGAAGACCGGTGACCAGGAATGGGCGTTGCAGAAACGGGTGAATTCGTCCAGATCATCCGCATACTCCTCAGGATCGCCGAAGGGACCAGTGGTGGTCAGGGCTATGCTGTGCAGGAGCCGGTAGGCGATGGCTGAACGGCCGCTCTGGGAGAACCAGTAGCTGTTGCCCTCCCAAGTGGTCATGAAGGACATGCTCTCGCCTCCGTACTCGACCAGTCGATCGGCCTCCTGGCGTTCGCTGCCGTTCTGGATGACCGAGCTGCGCATCCAGGAGAGCAGGACTACCAGGACCACCAGCCAGAAGATCAGCCCGACTCCGTGGCTAACGATTATCCCCGTCGGAGTACGTGGTGCCAGAGCCGGCCGGAAGCGCGAGGCCACACCATTGGGCAGGTAAAGCTCGGGCAGTTGGGAGAGCGCTCTGCTGGTGGTGGGCCAGGGATGGAAGGAGCCGGGACTAACTGCGGTGAAGGCCAGATAGCCCACGGCTGTGGCCAGAAAGGCCAGACCGATGGCTGCCCAGCCTGCCTGTAGGCGTGAGGCCTTGGTCCGTACCAGGAAGATGCGCAGGTTGCGCGCCAAGAAACAGTTGAGAATCAGCGGAGGAAGAGTGATGATCAGCAGAGAGGGAATAGCACCGTGACGGATGGCCTGGGGCAGGCCGTCGCCGATGGTCAGCGGGAAAACCAGGTAGTAGAGCACAGCCAGGACGATGGTCAGGCCGTTCAGGACCAGACTGGTGACAGCGGCAACCCGGCGGCCATGGTAGATGCCCCAGGCCACCACCAGCAGGACCAGGGTGGGCATGATCAAGGACGAGACGCTGGTGGGTGCTCGGCCGGCGACCAGGCCATACTGTGCATAGCAGCTGGCCTGGTTGTTCTTGGCCAGGCAGCGGGACAGGGCGGCGCTGCCGCCAGGGTCCGAACCCAGGAACATACCCAGCGGGGTGAAGAATCCTGCACGGATTTTGGAGGAGACGGTGACCAGTGGGCCAAGAGCCAGAACCGTGGAGACGGCTCCCAGCAGGTGGCGGGTCTCGTATGAGCCGCTATGGCCATGCGGATTGGCGTCCTTGACCGGTCCGTGCCAGAGGTGGCCGGTCAGGTGGCCGATGAGCGCTGCCGCCAGGGCGCAGTAGTAGCCGGGGTTGCCGGTATATAAAACCATCAGGATCAAGGCCGTGTAGCCTATGGTGGCGATCCTGCGCCGCCAGAGGAAGTCGCTGAAGGGGATGGATGCCATCAGGGATCCGACCACCAGGATGATGGGGCTGAGTGTCATGGGCACCCGGATGAACCAGGCCCAATGGTCCTGAAGGGCATTGATCAGGGTGCAGATGACCAGCCCGATAGCCGCGCCGCCTACAGCGCTGATGACTGAGGTGATCACGGTGCGCCTGCGACCCAGTCGGGTCTCGGCGATGCATAGCATAACTAGGACCAGGGCCACATCTATGACCAGTTGCAGAGGACCGGGGGTGATGACCAGGGATACCAGCAGCCGTGCGAACTGAACCAGGAGCGAGGGACGCCCCTGGCCATGAACGGGATGTGGCGCCTGGTGAATGATCAGGTCGGACAAGGGCAGGCCCAGCCGTGTCCTGCCGGGGATGCGCAACAGCCAGATCAGCAGCCAGCTGATCAGGTTGAGCAGGACCAGTGCGAGGCTGAAAGCCAGTGCAAAGGCGTGGCGTCTGATCCATCGGGTCAGATCCCGCAAAAGCACGGTCTTAGCCGAAGGCTCCATCAGTCCGGATCCCTTATTCGTTGTCTCCATGATTGCGGCGGCTCTTTCTGCTTATATGCTTGAACGCTTTGGCCTGTCGGCGGTTCAGTCGATGCTGGTTTCGATAATGTTCGGAAAATCTGCAAGCGGCCGGGACATTGGTCCTAGTCCCATGGCTTCGCCCATCCACTCCAGCCCGGGTTCCCAGGCGGTCTTGACTGTGTGCCAGTCATGGCCCGACCCCTGGGTGACGACGGCCTGCACCTTCATGCCTGCCTGGGTGGCGGCCTTGGCAATGACCATCATATTGTGCTGGGACTCCTTATCGTTGGATCCGGCTGCGGTGAACAGGCGCTGGTGCGAGGGTGCCCGCTCCAGCATGGCCCTGGCTGGGACCTGGGCCAGGAAGCGTCTTTTGTCGCCGCCGAAGTAGTCGCGGATCATTTGCTCTTGCCGACCCTGGGTCGGTTCTAGCTCTCCGTCGGCCGGGAGCATGTTCCCGTAGACGTCGGGATGCCGTGCCCCAAGCTGGGTAGAGCAGGTCCCGCCCTGGGAGAATCCGCCTATGGCCCATTGTTGGGGCTGGTCGGCGACGGGCAGCTCTGTGCGGATCCAGGCGGGCACGTCCTTACTTAAATAGGTTTCCGCCTTCCCGTAGACCGGGGAGTCCACGCACAGGCTGTTGTGGGAGGAGGACCCGTTCTGGTCGGGGGAAACCACCACTGGCGCCAGGCCCTCGTGCCGTGCAGCATAGGCATCCATCATGGCCGGAATGGCTCCAGCCGTGAAGAGCCGGTCGGGGCTGCCGGGCTGGCCGGCCAGAAGAACGAATACAGGCAGTGCAGGCGGTCTGTCGCTCAAGGCGGCGGGCGGCAGGTAGACATCAGCTGGCCGGGCCGCGAATCGGGAGTGCCCGTTGGGGATGAGCATGCTGTAGGAGCGGCCGGCACTCGGATGCGAGGGCAGCTCGCCCTTTGACGCCAGGGATTGCCACTGGGCCACGCTCATGGTCGGTCTGGCTGCCTTGTGGTCTCGGTAATCAGGGTAGAGGGAGACGCTGAACAGGGACCCCAAGGTGGTGAATTCGCCGTAGATGATATCCACGCGAAGCCCGGTGGAAAGCAGACAAAGCAGGACGGTCAGTGCGGCCAGGATCCGGCGCCACCCCCGGGCGGTGATCAGGATGCAGACGGCGAACCCCACAGCAAGAAAGCCCAAGGCCACGCTGATGATAACCATCCAGCCCAGGGAGACACCGAAGAGCATGAAGACATCGGAGACCAGCCAGGTGGCCAACAGTCCTAAGGCTCCTATGCCCAGGGCAATGGCCGCCTGCCGCAGCAGGGTCCGCCAGCGTCCGTGTGTCAGTCCGGTCAGCGTCAGCACGATCAGGGCCAAGGCCGTCAATAAAAACAGTGACGCGGGCAGCCATCCCTGGGTCAGATGGACCTTTGCCAGCCATGCACCCATGCCATTCCTTCCAAGGAAAATACATCCGCAGTTCAGTATAGGGAATGTTCGGGCTCACGGAGACTATTTAGGCAGGCATTCATTCTTGACAGGCCTGAATCCCCGGATCCCGGTCACGGGTTCGTCTATGGTAGATTTATTGATAATCAATCTCAGTAACGTTCGACAGATACCGCAACAGGCTCATATCGCGCCGCCGCCAGGAAGGAATCCCCATCCATGCACACCAGCAGTACACGCTTCCGTCGGACTCGAACCTTGGCCGCAGGCCTGCTGGTCGGACTGACCCTGCTGACATGTCTGACTGGCTGCGGGAAGAGCGAATCATCCTCGTCAGCTACAAAGTCCAGTACTCTGCAAGTGGTGACCAGCATCAATCAGTGGCAGTCCCTGGCCGTGGACCTGGGAAGCGACCAGGCTCGGGTGGATACTATTCTGAGCAACACCTCCACTGATGCCCATGACTATGAGCCGACAACGGCAGACATCGCCCGGATCAGCCGCGCAGATCTGGTCATAGTCAACGGGGCCGGAATTGACGACTGGGCAGCCAAGGCCGCTGAAACCGGGCAGGCCCGGCTGGTGGACATATCCAAGGCATCAGGGCACAAGGCCGGAGACAATCCCCATCTCTGGTTTTCCTCCCAGAGCAGGAGAGCGGCTGCCAAGGCTGTGCATGAGGCCTACCGGCAGCTGCGCCCAGGTCGCGGGACCGACTTTGACAAGGCTTACCAGGACTGGCAGGGTCGACAGGCCCGGCTGGACGATCTGATTGCCAAAGCGCGCAAGCAGACCCAAGGCCGGCACTATGCGGCCACGGAATCGGCTGCCTACTATCTTTGCCATGATCTGGGCATGGAGGATCTGACCCCCGAGGGGTACCTGCGGGCGGCCGCCAACGAGAGCGAGCCTTCGCCCGAGGACCTGGTGGCCTTCCGCCATTTGCTGGCATCCAGCCAGTTGGACATGTTGGTGCTCAACACCCAGGAAGTCAACCGAACCTCCAAGGATCTGGCCATTGAGGCCCGTAAAGCCCATGTGCCGGTGTTCGAAGTCAGCGAGCAGCGCCCCGATAAGTACCGGAACCTGGAGGATTGGATCAGCGCCCTGGTCCAGCAGGTTCCGGGCGCCAAGGCCTGACGGGTCCACTTCCTCTTCATGTTCGCTAAAGGGTGTTTTCACGGGGCTTGTCGCCCTTGATGGGAACAATGGCACAGGTATCGGTAAAGGCCCATGGGGCCCAGTCGCCAAAGTCAGGAGTAAGCGGTGAAGGATCGTAAGCGTCAGCCCGGCCGGTGGACATCCTGGGTGCAGAACATGACCGGACGTCTTCGGGTGCGTGGGTGGATCTACCTGCTCGCCTTCATCCTGATTGACTTCCTGTCAGTGGGCATTCTGCAGTGGGGGGTCTCCCTGAACAGCTCCCGGGTAGAGCTTTCCAACCCGCTGATCGGCTTCTGGGGCTTCATCTCGGCCATGTGGACCCAGCGTCGGTTCGTCCTGGTGCTCAACATGCTGGCTGTGGGCCTGGTCTACCTGGCTCTGGCCTACCTGACCAATCGATTCTGGGCGGCATCAGGGCTGATCCTGGCCATCTGCGCGGTCATTGCAGTCATCGAACGTTTCAAGGTGCGTGCACGGTATGAGGCCGTTCTGCCCTCGGATTTGGATTTTCTCCATGCCGATGCGGCCAACCTGCTCACCTTCCTGCCGGCACGGTCCCTGCTTATGATCGGGTTGGGAGTCCTGGCCCTGGTCATTCTCGGAGTGCTCTGCTGGTTGGTGACACGGATGGATGCCCGTCGCGGCCGTCCGGTGGCCACCGGCAACAAGCCCCTGGGCGCGGGACTGCGTACGGTAGGGGTGCTGGTCCCGGTCCTGGTGGTGGCACTGTTCATGTCCACCGTGGGCACCTATGGCAGCCCCGCCTATCGCTTCTCGCAGTTCATGGGCGATATACCCTCCATGTGGGACTCGGTCTATGATGCCCAGCGCAACGGGGTCTTCGTGTCCTTCTCTCGGCAGCTGCGGCCCAAGGTCATGGACCAGCCCGCCGGATACAGCCGTGCCACCATGCAGTCTCTGGCCCACCGCTACCAGCGTTCTGCGGACCGCATCAACCTTGACCGCAAGTCCTATATGAATGAGTCGAGTTTGGTCTACATCCTCTCCGAGTCGTTCTCGGATCCCACGCGTGTGCCGGGCGTCGCACTCAACCAGGACCCCATGCCTCATATCAGATCCATCAAGGAGGGCACAACCAGCGGACTCATGCTCTCCTCCGGTTACGGCGGCGGCACGGCCAATCTGGAGTTCCAGGCCATGACCGGCCTGTCCATGGCCAACTTCGATCCCTCGCTGACATCCCCCTATCAGCAGGTCATCCCTCACTTGAGTTGGATACCCACGGTCAACCAGGCCTGGGGGTCGCCATCCAAGTCTCTGGCCTTCCATCCCTATGAGTCCTCCATGTATTCCAGGGCCGAAAACTACAAGAAGTTCGGCTTCTCGCACT
>NZ_JBVPQK010000088.1:0-8934 GCF_058197115.1 Bifidobacterium sp. POST2/T3 (B1) | reverse complement strand
GATCCCGAACGGGTGGCTCAGGTGGTGGCCTTTGCCATTGATCAGCCTGAGGATACCAATGTGTCGGAATTCACCGTAGGCCCTACCATTCAGCCCTGGTGAATTCCTCCGCCGCTGCCTTTAGTCGCCACTGGAGGAAAGAAGACAAATGCCGGCTTGTGCCATGGCCTTTCGAGCCTCAACGCCCTGATCCTCGCTGACCGGGACAGTCAGATCCTCGAAGACCGTGACCCGGTAGCCCAGTTTCGCGGCATCAAGGGCTGTCTCCTTGACGCAGTGGGATTCGGCGATGCCTACTACGTCCACTTGGTCAACGCCAGCTTGCGCCAGGGCATCGGCCAAGGTGACTCCAGATGCTTTGGCCGAAGCGAACTCCTGCCTGCTCTGGATTTTATCGGTGTTGTCTTCGATGCCTTCGAATCCGGAGTAGGCAGCTGAATACTGGCCCTTTTTGAAGTGATGGGTGATGCCCAGCTCCCGAATACTGGGATGCAGCTCCGCCCCAGGTGAGCCTGCCACGCCGTGCTTGGGCCAGGTGTCCACAAAATCCGGGTGATCGGACCAGTGGGATCCGGGTTCGATGTGCCAATCCTGGGTGGTGGCCATGTAGGTATAGTCCCCGGCATGGTCGTGGACATAATCGGCGATTTTGTCGGCCGTGGCGTTGCCTCCCTCGACTCCCAGCTCACCTCCTTCGCAGAAGGTCGGTTGAACATCCACGACGATCAAAGCCTTGGACATAGTGATCACTCCCTTGGTCGATGCTGACGGTAGGCAGAGGAAATACCGGTTGAAGCTCCTCGATCATTTCTTCTTACGTATTAGTTTAATTCTCGCAGGTGAGTCGGTCTTCCAGGTTGAGTGCATGTGGACAAATGTGGCGGCGGATCAGCATCTTGCGCACAAGACGATAAGACAAGTAGCGAAGGAGGACAAATGTGGTTGCGCGAGGCGGATTCATACGGACTTTTGGGGTGTTTACTTGGTAGTCTAAGTGCCAGGATTGTACGGAGTTATAGCTGATGCTTCTGGGGCTACCTCTTTCGTACGTGACAGAGCGGGCATCGTTCCAAGGGAGGAGATGCGGGTATGAGGATCAATGAGTTTGGGCAACCTATTGGTGATGCGATTTCGTTTCCCGGGGCCATTACGCCGGAGCCTGTCATCTTGACTGGCAGTACTGTTCTGGCAGTGCCCTTGGACGGCAACCAGGGTGATGCCTTCTATGAACGGATTTTCAGTCCAGAATGCGACAAAGCCATCATGACCTATAGCACTCACGATCTCTACCCTGATAGACCATCATTCGACTCAGGGTTCGAATCCATGATTGAAAGTCGCAATCCTCTCTTCTTTGCTATTCTCCGCAATCCGTCTGCACATGGACTCAGTGTCGGTCAGTCTGCAGATGGAAAGGATGCGGATATACGGAAGCATGTGAAGCTTCTTGATTCGTCGGATCTGTTGGGCATGTATGCCTTGCAGCGGATAAGGTCCGACGTGGGAAGCATTGAGATGGGGCACGTTATCTATACCCATGAGTTGCAGAGAAGCAGGCAGGCTACCGAGGCCCAGTATCTGATGGCTAGGCATGTCTTCGAGGACTTGGGCTATCGCCGATACGAGTGGAAGTGCGACAGCCTCAACTCGCCCTCACGGGCGGCAGCGCTGAGGCTGGGATTCAAGGCTGAAGGCCGGTTCAGGAACGATATGGTCTACAAGGGCCGTACTCGGGATACGGATTGGTTTTCCATATTGGACAGCGAATGGCCGGCAGTGAAAGAACGGTTGGAGACCTGGCTGGATGATGACAATTTCGATCAGCAGGGCAGGCAGAAGCGCCGTCTGCAAGATTGCTGAACTATTGCTGATCTGACTGCAACCCCTTATGGTTACACTGCGGCATCTTTGAAAAAGCCGAAATAGGCATTCATGGCTCGGGCTGTAGGAGTGTCATTGCGGCGCATCAGCGCAAGCGGAGTTCCTTCAAATAGCACTTTTCCGCCCGCGCTTCCGGCTCCCGGGCCCATATCGATCACCCAGTCGGCCTGGCCGATGAAGCGCAGGTTATGTTCTATGACGATGATAGTGAGTCCTTTGTTGGTGATGAGTTTACGTAGGAGCGCAATCTGCTGCAGGATATTGGATTCATGCAGGCCGCTGGTAGGCTCATCCAAAATCAGGGTCTCATGAATTCCTTCCTTGAGTAGTCTGGCCAGCTTGAGGCGTTGCAGCTCACCGCCCGAAAGCGTATCAAGAGCCTGCCCAACGGATAGGTAAGACAGACCCACATCCTCCAGGGCCTTCATCGCTGGCCCCAGCACTTCACGATATTGGTGCATAGCCTCGCTGGCAGTCAGTTTCAGCACCTGGGCGATGTTGAGACCACGGTATCTGGCAGACAAGATCTGCGTTGAATACCTGGTTCCATGGCAGCTTTCGCAGATAGTGCTGGTGTCGCCCATGTAGGCAATATCCAGGGTGACGACCCCCTTGCCCTTGCAGACCGGACAGGCTCCGGCAGCGTTGAATGAGAAGAGCGAGGGGGACTCGCCTGTGGCCTTGGCAAAGGCCTTGCGCAGCGGGTCGAAGACACCCAAGTAGGTCAACAGGTTGGAGCGTCCGCTGGTCTTGATTGGTTTCTGATCCAGGAGTAAGGCCTCATGTTGAGCCATGAAGCCTTCCTTAATAAGGGTGCTCTTACCTGAGCCGGCCACCCCGGTCACCACAGTCAGCATTTGCCGGGGTATCTTGGCGTGGGCTTCTCTGACGTTGTGGGCAGTGACCTTGTCTATTGTATAGAAGCCATGCGAAGGCACCGATGGTTCATTTACCACGCCTGGATCTGCCAGGGCTCTGCCAGTTGCTGTGCCGCTTCTCAGCAGAGACTGATAGTTCCCTTCAAAGACGATCCGTCCGCCTTCACTGCCTGCCCCTGGCCCCATATCGACGATATGGTCCGCAATGGCGATGAGCTCGGGGTCATGATCCACGATCACTACCGTATTGCCCTTGTCTCGCAAGCCCTCAAAGATTTTCTTGATCCCAGTCAGGTCATGGGGGTGCAAGCCAACGCTTGGCTCATCGAAGATGTAGAGGACGTCATTCAAGGGGCTGTTCAGGCAGTTGGCGATTTTCAGACGCTGTCCCTCTCCTCCGGAAAGTGTGGAGGTGCCACGCTCCAAACTCAAGTAGCCCAGACCCACCGTTATCAGATTGGCTATCTTGCGTTTCAAGTCCTGCAGAATGGTCTCAGCCTGATCGTCATGAATCTTTCCAAGCCATTCCTGGAGGTCTGCCACGCTCATGGCGGAGCAGTCAGCTATGTTCAGTCCGCGGATCCTGGCTGAGCGCACCTTGGCGTTGACTCTGGCCCCCTGGCAGTCGGGGCATTGGGTGATTCGCGTAACCTCCTCCAGCTCATGCTGGTACTTGTCGTTGCTCTGGTTGATGAAGGTCTTGGTGATCCTGGGCACCAATCCCTCATACATGGCTGTCTTGTGCCAGTTGGGGCCAGGGTGTGCCGGTTTTTGCCTCTTGCCGTAGAGCAGGAAGTCGAGGTCATCTCTGTCCCACTCCTGTAGAGGCAGGTCGTTGTCAAAATAACCTGAATCCGTATACCTGGTCAGCCTCCAGCCGCCTGGCTGGAAGGTGGGAAAGTAGATGGCTCCCTGGTTCAGCGAGAGATCCATGTTGAGCAGGCGATCAAGCACCAGAGTGCGCACAGTTCCGAGTCCCTGGCAGATCGGGCACATCCCCGCAGGATTGTTGAAGGAATATGTCATGGAGTACCCGATGAAGGGCTGGGCCATACGGGAGAACAGCAGGCGCAGGGCAGTGTAGATATCAGTGTAGGTGCCCACGGTTGAGCGGGCATTGCCCGAGAGCTGCTTTTGGGTTACGACAATGGAGAAGGGCAGGTTGTCGATTCGGGCGACTTCCGCAGGCTCATACTTGGGCAGGAGCTGCTGAATGTAGGAGCTGTAGCTGCGATTGATTATGCGCTGTGATTCGGCTGCCAGCGTGGAAAACACAAGAGACGACTTTCCTGAACCCGACAGGCCGGTGACCACGGTGATGGCCCTCTTGGGTATGGCCAGTGAGACTTGTTTGAGGTTGTGCGTGGAGGCCCGATCAATAAGAATGCACTCGGTCCTCATTGGGCGACTCGCTCCTGGCGTAGCTTGTTGATAAGCCTGTTGGCAAGAGTAGCGAACTCTTCCTGTTCGTCTTTGGACCAGACCTGTCGGGCATCTTCCTCAAGGGTTTTATGCTGTTGATCGATGATGTCAAGCATGTCCCGGCCATCCTGGGTCAGATTGGTCTCCAGCTCTCGCCGGTCGTGGGCGTCAGGCACCTGCCTGATGTATCCGAGATCGCGCAGAGTGCTGAGGTTCTTGGAGACCTTGGATCGGGTTATGCCGAGTCGCTGACCAATCTGTGAGGGCGTGGACGCTCCTGTGCGCAGAACGGTGAGGATGTCGAACTGTTGCCAGGTGATGTTCCCCGGGTTGACCCTGTTGCGCTCTGCTACGAATTCGCACTGCAGATACATGAGAGCATCGTAGAGGGAGGACGGATTATTTGATTTCATTATAGAAACTATATCATATCGGAAACTATCTATTACCCGGATAGCTTGCTTTTCTCTGAATTCGTTCTTGTCTGACTGTATTGACTGATGAAGCCACGTCTCAGGAGGTTCAATATTGGCCTTGTGGTGTTGAAAGAGCTTCTTGCATGAGAGTAGGCGTGTGTCTGCCTGGTGGATCCCTTGATGCGGTTTAGCAATTTTCGCTGTTGGCCGCTCCAAGGTAAAGGAGGTCTATTGGACTAAAGGCTCGTGATTTGTTGACAGCGGCGGTGGGATGGAGTGTCAACTTATCATCCTATCAGTATTGCTTAGTCAATCGGCTATGCAGAACGACGATACTGAGGCCTAAATGCTAGGTAAACCAGCATGCCCACCGGTCGGAAAGGCTGAGCTAAGGCTCTTCTTTTGCTCGAGCCTCCTGTATTAAGAACGTTGATGAATAGGTTCTTGTATTTCCTTGATTTGACAGCTAGGCTTTCTTCGCTAATAATGTAGCATGCTACATTTTAGAGAGGCGGTATTTTTTGGAGCTCTCGGAGAAGCGGCCAGAGGGGCTGGTCAAAATAGCCAACACCCTGCTGGAAAAGCACATGAATGAGTGTGTGCGGAGCATCTTTCCCAATCTGACTGGTCCCCAATTCGTCATGGTCTATTACCTGTATGAGCATGAGGGCCTGGAGGTTACGCAGAAGACGGTGGGCGACAGGTTCCGTTTGAGCCATCCCACGGTTCGGGGAGTTGTCAAACGGCTGGTCAAGGCAGGATGGCTGACGGCAAAGCCACAGACTGATGACCGACGTCAGATGGTTCTTGAGCTTACCGGACATGCGCGCAAGGAGCTGAACGCCCACCAGGTCGAGATCCGGCATGCATTGGAGGCCACGGGCAAGCTTGCCTTGAAAGGGTTCGATGAGCAGGAGAGCAGACAGCTTGTCGGCTATCTGGAACGAATCATTAGAAACATGGAATCCTGATCTGCTTTTAGTTGGATCAAACAAGCTTCGGACCGAGTCGGTGAAGGACGGGGATGATGCGGTATGAATGAGGATGGCGGCAAAGGGGAAGGAAGCCAAGGCGGGACTGAGGGAAATCGCACTGCGATGATGGGCACGCTTTTGGCAGGGGCCTTCCTGGCCTTGATGGCGGAGACTTTCCTTAACAATGCTCTGCCAACCATTATGGCGGAATTCCATGTGTCCCAATCCACCGCACAATGGCTGAGTACCTCCTATCTGCTGGTGGTGGGGCTGATGATACCTGTATCGGCTTGGGTATTTTCCAACTTCCGGTCCAAGCACACCTTCATGGCCATGATGGCTATTTTCCTGACTGGTTCCCTGGTCTGTATCTTCTCCGAGGGGCATTTCCCGCTGCTATTGGTGGGCAGAATCATCCAGGCCGTGGCCGCTGGATCGTTGATGCCTTTCATTCAGAATGTGGTACTGCTGCTTTTCCCGCCGGATAGGCGCGGTGTGGCCCTGGGCGTGGTGGGCCTGGTGGTGGCCTTGGGTCCCACGGTTGGCCCCACGCTCTCGGGGTTTGTTTTGGAGCACTGGTCCTGGAGGGCCTTGTTTGTGCTGCTTGCTGCCTTGAGCGCCGCGATCCTGGTGGCGTCGTTTTTCCTGGTCTATACGGTCAACCATCGGGTGAGAACCCGGCTGGACGTGCCTTCCGTGGTTTATTCCTGCCTGGGTTTCGGGCTCATTCTGTACGCCCTGTCCGCCATTGGAGACGCGGGTGGTGCGTCAGTGCTTGACCTGGGATTGCTGCTTGCTGGCGTGCTGGTCGTAATCCTGTTCTGCCGACGCCAGCTGCGTCTGGAGTCTCCGCTGGTGAATTTGCGTGTCTTCACGAACGCTACTTTCAACCTGACCAGTCTGCTGAGCACCCTGAGCAACATTGCCATGGTCGGGGTAGAGCTGGTACTTCCCCTATACCTCCAGAATACGCGCGGGTCAAGCGCACTCACCTCTGGTCTGGTCATGCTGCCAGGAGCCATTGTCATGGGCATATTCAACCCCCTCTCTGGTCTGATCTATCAAAGAATCGGAGCGAGGAAGATTTCCCTTTTGGGGTACACGGTGCTGCTTGCCGGAACCTTGCCGATGATATGGTTCGGCACTACTACCAGTCTTATCGTGATCGCCTCCTGCTATGCTCTGCGCTTGGCAGGAGTGGCGCTGGTCATGATGACCACCTTCACCGAGGGCATCAACGCGCTGCCCGCAGAACTCACGGCCCATGGCAACGCGGCTGCCTCGACTGTCCGCCAGGTGGGCGGTTCGTTGGGTACGGCCGCAGCCATGATGATCGTCACCATCGGCGCTCTGCGCGGCAGTCTCAGTGGAGCCGCGACAGCCCAGGCTCTCGACCAGGGCTACCAGTGGGCCTTCATCTTCCTCGCATTCGTAGCTCTAATAGGCCTGTGCGCTTCGCTTTTCCTTAAACGGTATAAAACTGAGAATGAGTAAGAAAGGTATCTTTTCGCTTTCAAAGCAGGGATCGTTGCTGACATCGATTGACTCATAATGTTAACGAGCAGGATTCTGGATTGGCGAAGTGAACCTTTGCTGCCAGTGGATACAAGAATTAAGAGATTCATTACAGACCCCAGACACGCATGCATAAGAGACGATGAAGATAGAAGAATCAACTTATCCATCGTCTTTTGCAGTGCCCTGCAGCCCATTTCGGATCCAGACTGCTTCTCGGGCGCAGACCAATACCATCCGGAATAACTCAAGCCCGAAGAGATACCAGAATCAGTCAAGCAGGGAACACCGAGGAGGTAGAAAACAACTATTGTGCAGGGCAAGGCCAGGAATTCGACAAGGAAGAGAAAAGCGTTATCCAATACGGGGCGAAGGAAGCCCTCGGTAATCGAATCAGTTATGCTCTTGCCTGCGATGCATCCTAAAAATAGCAGAATAATTGCATGCACCGGCGACCATACCCCTGTGCTAATGCCTGATTGCAGCAAAGGTATGACGCTGATATAGATGTACGAAATACAAACTGATTTGAAGCACGTTTTCTCATCGCATAACCTGCAATCTACTGTGGATGTACTCGGCGCTTAGACCAGAAGAGGCGCCTATCAGCCTGGCGACCAGAATTGCCAGTGACTTTTCCACCCCGGTCTCGAACCTGCGAGGAAGCGACCGGTGATTCGCTTAAGTACGATCACCCGTCGCACAGCATATGGGTGCTAACTTGTAGCTGATGACGGGCCTGAGCACATCTTCGCCTGCATTTGTCGTAAGTCTGCAAAGGCATGGCTCTGAACTTTCTCTGTCCTGCTCTGCTCGCAGCCTCTTGTCGCCTCCGGACATTTCTGACTTGCGAGGTGCTTAGGTGATGAGGCACCTTATCGTAACAAGACCGCCTAGCTCGCTATATTAAATGACCTGCTAAGACCAAACAAAGGGGAAAGCAAGAGGATCGACAGTGCAAAGAATGGCAATGTCGATATTGTGCGTACAAAAAGAGTCTTGAACCACTGTCCAAGACTCTGCTGGCGGAGGATACGAGATTCGAACTCGTGAGGGCGTGAACCCAACACGCTTTCCAAGCGTGCGCCATAGACCACTAGGCGAATCCTCCAAGGCTGCAATGTACGGAGTCATAGACTACATGACCCCGATCAAGGCAACTAGGAAATAG
Organism: Bifidobacterium sp. POST2/T3 (B1); assembly: GCF_058197115.1. NCBI lineage: Bacteria > Bacillati > Actinomycetota > Actinomycetes > Bifidobacteriales > Bifidobacteriaceae > Bifidobacterium > Bifidobacterium sp. POST2/T3 (B1). The sequence continues at coordinate 677 of NZ_JBVPQK010000088.1, read as the reverse complement.
TAACACAGGGCGGGGATTGCAGACCAGTCCAGACGTGTCGCCGGCAGTTCCCGCCCTGTTCTGTGTTACTTGATCTGATCCATGGAAAGGCCAAGAGCCTCGGCTACACGCTGGCCGTAATCCGGGTCTGCCTGGTAGAACTGCTTGGTCTCAAGGACCTGGATCTCCTGGTCGTCAACGGATCCCAGGTTGTTCTTGATGGTCTGGATCAGACGGTCCTTCTCTTCCGGGCTCATCAGCCTATAGAGACGGCCGGCTGCGGAATAGTAGTCCTTGTCATAGGGGCGGGAGTACTCGGTTTGCCCTTGGACGGCATCGCCGTGCATACGGGCATCGTTGTCTTCTATGGGGCCGCCCTTGCTGTTGGGCTCATAGTTGACCGATCCGTCCTGCCCTTGGGACATGAACCCGTCCCGCTCGTAGTTGTGAACCTCATTGACCGGCCGGTTGATGGGCAGCTGTTCGTAGTTGGCTCCCAGACGGTAACGCTCAGCGTCCTTGTAGCCGAACAGGCGGCCCTGCAGCAGCTTGTCGGGCGATGGCTCGATGCCGGGGACGAAGTTGGCGGGAGAGAAGGCCGCTTCCTCAACATCATCGAAATAGTTGGTCGGGTTGGTGTCCAGCACGAACTCGCCTATCTCAATGCGCGGATAGTCCTTCTTGGAGACCACCTTGGT
>NZ_JBVPQK010000087.1:0-9667 GCF_058197115.1 Bifidobacterium sp. POST2/T3 (B1) | reverse complement strand
TTCTTCTCCCGGGCCAACGACCGTCGGCGCGGCGGCTTCCTGGAGTCCCAGGGCGGCGGGACCATCCTGCTGACCCGCGGTGACATCGCCCTGCGCATGGGTCTGCCTGTGGCTGGCGTGGTCGGGTACATCCACTCCTTCGCGGACGGCGCCCACACCTCCATCCCCGCACCCGGGCTGGGGGCTCTGGCCGCCGGCATGGGCGGCAGGGACTCGGACCTGGTGCGCTCGCTGGCCAAGCTGGGCGTGGACCCCGACGACATCGCCGTGGTCTCCAAGCATGACACCTCCACCAACGCCAACGACCCCAACGAGTCCGAGCTGCACAACACCCTGGCCCACGCCATCGGGCGGACGGATGGCAACCCGCTCTACGTCATCTCCCAGAAGAGCCTGACCGGCCATGCCAAGGGCGGCGCCTGCATCTTCCAGATCAACGGGCTCACCCAGCTCTTCCGGTCCGGGGTCATCCCGGCCAATGCCTCCCTGGATTGCGTGGATCCGGTCCTGAGGCGTGACGACCATCTGGTCTGGCTGGAGCAGCCTCTGAAGGTGGGCAGGGTCAAGGCCGGACTGGTCACCTCCCTGGGCTTCGGCCATGTCTCCGGCATCGGGGTCATCGTCAGCCCTGGGGCTTTCGAAGCTGCCGTGCTCCAGACCTCCGGCCAGGAGGCCCTGGACGAGTGGCGTCGTCGGGCCAACGACCGTCTGGCCGCTGGCCAGCGTCGCCTGGAGGAGGGCCGCATGGGTCGGGCCCCGCTCTACGAGCCCATCGACAACCGTCGCTTCCATGAGGACGGCCACGGGTATGTGGGTCATGAGGTCGAGAAGGCCATGTTGCTGGATCCCCAGGCCCGCTTGGGTGCCGACGGCTACTACGACCGAGGTTGAGAGCAGCGTGAATTGGTCGGTTACCTATTCTCTGCAGTGGGAGATGGGAAATCGGTAAGAGCTTAATCACTGCGCTGATCAGGGAGGTGGGCCAAACGGCTCACCTCCCCTTTTGTTATGTGGGGTGGATGCTCATCAGCTGCTCGTACTCGGGTGATTGCTTTCTTCACGGGAGAGTGGATGAAATGTCCCTGGGCACGTCAGGCTTGGCTATTACCATCCCTTGTCTTGCTTCAATGCTGTTTGAGGGGCAGGCGGCCTTTACAACTTGACCGTGTTTGGCTCCTGTTCATGAAAAGGTATAAAAAGTAGATGGGTGGCCCAGGTTTTACTTGGGGTTATTGCTGGGCCACCCGAATGGCCGGACTTGTCTTTGGGGAGTCGTCCGACCGCTTACTCGTACGAAGTGTTGGTGTTAGTGGCCGCTGTTATGGAATTCCTGCGGCTGCGGTTTGTTGTCATAATACTCATGGCGAGAAGCCCGATCACCATAGCCACGCCGATATTTTTCCCTTCAGCAGTGGGCAGGATTCCATGTTGTACAAGGCTCTGCCCAGTGATGCCTACATAGGTTTGTCACTGAGTAAAATCACGCAGTGATTAATTGACCGCATGTTCCGGCTGGCCCATGTGCTATGCTGTTTACCGAGCCAACGGCTTTGCGGGCGTAGCTCAATGGTAGAGCCTCAGTCTTCCAAACTGATTACGCGGGTTCGATTCCCGCCGCCCGCTCCACAATAATCGTTGATATTCCGCCATTCTCGGCGGGTTTTCCAACCTCTTGGAGCGGTCAGGATCGGGCCTGACTGAGCGAGATTTCCGCCAGTATCCGGCACTTTACGGGCTAAATGGGTACACGATAGGGTACACAGCGGAGACTGCTGGATGGTAGTGGCTACAGAGCTGTCCAACAGCGTCATGCCAGCGTTGTGACTCCTGCTGCTAATATGGCGAAATCTTCTTTATCCCCCTGCAGTCGTTCGCTCAGGAACTTAGCTATCAATGACACAGCGGGGGGGTGCGGAATCCTCAATTTCCGACCGGATGATTTGCTGCAGTGGCCGATGAGGGGCATACTCGGGCCTATGGAAGATGCCGGGTTTGGACAAGTGCTGGGGTTGGGACATGACCTGGTCGACCTGAAGGAGTTCGGCCGGCAACTGGCTATGCCTGGCACACGTATGACAAGCTTGTTCTCGCCTCGGGAGCGGCGGCAGGCCCAGCAGCGGGCCCTGCTCAAGCATGACGATACGGCGGCGCACTTGGCCGTGCGCTGGGCCGGCAAGGAATCGGTGCTTAAGGCCTGGTCGCAGGCGCTGGGACCTGAGCCATCGCCCTATGGATTGGATGATTTCCCCTGGAGCGGGGTGGAGATCCTGGATGATGGCCGGGGTCGGCCGAGTATCAATCTAGAGCCTTCCGTAGAAGCCAGGCTTTACGATTCCTTACCTCTAACCGGTGGTCAGGTCAATCGAGTGCAGTTATGCTGGCACATCGCTCTCAGCCATGACGGACCGATGGCTTCAGCGGTCGTGCTTTTGTGCAGGTGTGTCTGAAATTAGGCTAGGACACATGACGCATGTGGCGGTAATTCCTAGTTATCGTGTAAACAGCCAAATAGAAGTCTTTGGTATATGAGGCGATGCTCTGACTCTGTCGAAGAAGAAGTCGAATTCGGTGTTCGAGGCTTCAGATGCAGTCAGTGCTATGTATTACACGCGTCGTTCTAAGGGTTGACTGCGGTTCCCGTGTAAACTACATACAGCTTCTTCTTGCGGTGTGTTCCCTGCTTAGGTAGGGATGATCCTTTGTGTCATTAGGATTTTATATGCTCCCTGAATAGTCAGGGTATATAGAACAACTTGTGGCATTAAGAGATTATAAATTTGGTAAATTCTGATTCTCTGTGCTATGCTCATAAATTGTTACAACGAAGTTGTCCAATTAGCAGGTTCGCTGAGCTAGGAACGGGGGAACAATGAGCGGAGTGATACCAACAGACTTGGATCTTGACGCTATAGCCATGTCCTTGTGGGGCAAGACTAATCTGCTTAACGAGGATGACTGGCTACAAGTTTTCGCGCATTTGAGTGATTCCGCTGCGGTGGCTAGATATCTTTGGCGTGACTGGGTGCCCTGGGGCACTCGAGAGATCATCATCCGCGATGTTGGTGATCCGGAATTGGCTCGCAAAGTCTGCATGTTTATCACCGGTGTCCATGATATCGGTAAAGCAACCCCGGTTTTCCAAAGCAAACCGTTGACACATGCACCGGGCATGCAGGATCTCTCTTTGCAATGGAAGCCTAGACAGGCTGGCCTGCGGTTCCCTGATGTGCCGATTACAGACACCAATTATCCTACCCATCCCATAGCGGGCCAAAGGATTCTGGAGTCTTATCTGAAGCAGGTAAGGCATTGGAGCAAGTCGGTGGCTGAATCCTATGCCTGTGTCGTTGGGGGGCATCATGGTCAGCCTCCTACCCGTCAGGCCCTGAGCAAGTCCGATATGGATGTACGCATGGGTACCGCTCGGGGTTATGAGGACTGGACTAAAGCACAGCACGAACTGATTGAATTCGTGGCCAAGCAGTGTGAACTCAGTGACGATGACTTCGCTCGGCTGAGTGGAAAGCGGCTGAATATATACGCCGAATCGGTGCTGGAGGGATTGGTCATCATGGCCGACTGGATCGCCAGCAACAGCGACGACGATCTTTTTCCCCTGGTGCCGCTCAACCCCCCGAACTATGACGAGCAGACCTGGGACCGGATGAATTCAGTACGTACGCGAGCCGGTCTTAAGGCCCGTCAGGAGCGCGGATGGCGTAATCTCGACCTGCCTCCGAAGTGGCAGCCTATTCATGAACAAATCAGCATAGGGGAGCGCTTCGCTTCTAGATTTGATCTGCCGACGGGGGCCAATCCCAGACCAGTCCAGGAGCAGGCTGCGCATTTGGCGGAAACGACCAAGGATCCGGGCATTATGGTCATCGAAGCGCCCATGGGCGAAGGCAAGACCGAAGCAGCCCTGGCCTGTGCGGAAATTCTGGCGGAACGAACAGGCAGGGGAGGAGTCTGCGTGGCCCTGCCGACAATGGCCACCACCGATGCCATGTTCTCGCGTTGCAAGAGCTGGATCGATAGATTGCCTCAGCCGGAAGGACGCTCTGAGAAATCCACCTCACTCAGACATGGCAAAGCTGCTCTCAACAGGGAATTCATGTCAATGATGGCTTCAGCTAAGAATTCGGCCACCTCGTCAGTCTTCGATGAAGATGTCCCGCAAGGCTCCGCTGCGCAAAAGGAGGCCTATCCGGAGGCAGTGGCGAATGACTGGCTGCGAGGCAGAAAGAAAGGAGTGTTGGCTAACTTCCTGATCTGTACTATTGATCAGGTGCTCATGGCCGCTTTGCAGATGAAGCACGTCAGTCTGCGGCAATTGGCTCTAGCCAACAAAGTTGTCATTGTTGATGAATGTCATGCTTACGACACCTACATGCGTGAATATCTCAAGCGGACCTTGGAATGGCTGGGAGGATTCCACAACCCAGTTATCCTCCTGTCGGCAACTCTGCCTGCATCGCTGCGACATGAGCTGGTGGACGCTTATATTAAAGGGTATGCCTCGGTGCTTGGAGGATCAGGCAGTCAGACGAAGCAGTCCCTCGCGGTTGCACCGCGTCGTTTTGCAAGCATGGAGGCATTTACTGATCGTTACTACAAGCCACATATTGATAAGACTTCTGCGTCTTCACAGGCAGGTGACAAGCAGCTCTCTAATGAGGAGAAGGATCCTGACGATCTGCATGCCTATCCGCTGATTACTTACACGTCTGGAACGACCTGCCGGTCTAGTTCGGTGCAGCCATCAGGCCGTGCGGTGGACATCGATTGTCATGTCATCGATGACGATCTGGGGCATCTTGCAGACTTACTGAAAGAGCGGCTGGCTGCAGGCGGGTGTGCCGCTGTGATCTGCGACACTGTAGATCGTGCCCAGAAAACGGCTGCGGTTTTGTCCGATGAATTCGGCCCGAATCAGGTCAGACTGACGCACTCCCGCTTCATTGACCGGGATCGTATGGACAACGAAAGAGAACTTCGAGAGTGTCTTGGTCCGGATGCAACCCTAGCCAATGGAGGACGCCCTCACCGGCTGATTGTCGTGGGCACTCAGGTTCTGGAGCAATCCCTGGACATTGACTTCGACCTCATGGTCACCGATATAGCTCCGGTCGATCTGATGTTACAGCGCATGGGTCGTCTGCATCGCCATCGCCGTGGACAAGGTGAGAGCGACCGTCCAGCTGGTCTGCGGAAAGCCTTCTGCTATCTGCGGGGCATGGCCTCCTGGAACGCAGATGGCCCGGTATTTCCTGACCATGTAGACAGCGTCTATCCGCCGGCATCCATGCTTGAAGCCCTTGCTGTGCTTGGTCTGCAAGGAGACGGCACCCACCGCTTGCTGCAGCTTCCTGATGACATCGCTCCGTTGGTCCGCACGGCTTACGACTCTGATGCAGTTGCACAGCTGATACCCAAAGCCTGGCAAGAACGGTATCGGCTGGATGCGCACAAGCGTGCCGAAAAGGATGCAGAAGAGATCGATAAGGCCCAAGTCTATTTGATGAAAGATTCGGCGCATCTGCTGCGCCAGTCTCACACCTTGGTGGACCTATTTACAAGCACTGTGGACGCCAGGTCGGAAGCCAAAGCCAGACAGGCCGTCAGAGATACTCATGATTCGGTGGAGGTGGTGCTTCTGCGCCGGTGCGGCGATGAGTATGCGCTTCTGCCATGGATCGGAGGCGATACAGTACCTTGCGGGGCTCCTGTGCCTACAAAAATCGAACCTGAGAACCATCTGGCGCAAGTGGTGTTGCGTTGTGCGGTAAATCTGCCTGATCGTATCTGTCATGATATTGATGCTCTGATCAATGAACTCGAAATTCGAGCTGGTGATTGCGTTGATGCATGGCATCAATCTCCTTGGCTAGATGGCTGTTTGCCGTTGGTCTTAGATGAGGAGGAATCCGATTCGGATCGCCGCAGATTCGTCACCACTGTGCATGGCTTCCTTATCGGATACACCCGTGAGGATGGGCTGACCTGTGTGAAAGCCGACAAGGGCGGGGAGAGCTGAATTTGCATGCCTCGCTAGTTGCAGGCATTTTCCACTTATGAATAACCGAACAATTAGAAAGGACAATGATAATGAATGATATTGGAGCGACCGGCAGAGGTCGGCCGTCGTTCAATCTCTTGGACCAGCCTTGGATCAGGGTTACCTATCTGGAAGGACGTGTCGACCTGGTCTCCCTGCGCGACCTTTTGGTTGAGGCCCATCGAATCCGTGAGATTTCCAGTGACATGCCTCAACAGACCCTGCCCATACTAAGGATGACCGAAGCTGTGCTCTACAAGGCATACGCTCAGCGGTATCTACCCATGATCGGGGGTGATAATCCGACGGCCTTGTTGCAGCTGTGGTGGACACTCTGGCAGACTGGGCAGTTCGACCCTCAAGTAATTGATGACTACCTTGAGCGCTATCACGACAGGTTCGATTTGTTCAATCCAGAGCATCCCTTTTATCAGACGCCGGGATTGACCTACTCGTCCGAGGATAAAGAGTATGACAGCATTGGCGAACTTCAAGCTGACGTGCCTAAGCCCAAGAAGTTTCTTTTCTCCATGCGCGCCAAGAACGACTTGGACTCGCTTACCTTGCCTGAAGCAGCCCGATGGCTGGTCTTTCTCCAGGCCTATGACCCTGCAGGCATCAAATCGCCGGTAGATGGGGAGACCCATGTGCGGAACAACAAGGTTTACCCGCCCAAGTCCAAGGTGGGAACTGGCTGGTTGGGTGCTCTGGGCAATGTCTATCTGGAACAGGACAATCTGTTCGCCACCCTGATGCTTAACTGGTGCTTGATCAATCCACGAGGCCGTGGGGATGATGATATCTGGTTCGGTAAGCCCGGTGATTTGGCTCCTTGGGAGCGTGAGCCGGCCGGTCCTGACATGAATCCCGACTATCACCCTGCAGGCATTGTGGACATGCTCACTCTGCAATCACGCAGGGTGAGGCTCGTGCCCGATAGTTCAGGTTCCCGTGTGGTCGGGATCATCGTTTGCTACGGCGATGTCATCAGCGCTGACAACATGGATGCTTATGAGCCTATGACAGCCTGGCGTTACGGCAGCGAGAACCTGCGGAAGAAACTGGGGCTGCCGACGGCTCCTCGCATGCCAGTCACATTCACTTCTGACAAGGCCATATGGCGGCAGCTGCAGCCTTTGATCAGCGCGGGAAGCAACGGTGCAGGTCAGACTGACGACACCCGTCCCGGCGTTATTCGATGGGTTGAGACTCTGTTGAACTGGGATCAGGATGATGCCGGGTCAGGAAAAGTAATGCAGATGGCTCGCATCCATACCCAGAGTATGATCTATGGTCCGCAGAACAGCTTCTTCTCGGATGCCATTGATGATTCGCTGGATGCAAACCTTCAACTGCTTCATTTGGATACTGCTGCCGTGGATGTGGTGGTTCAGGTTGTTGAGCGTACTGAGGATTCCGTCAAGGCATTGGACTCCATGGTTGCCCAGTTGAACCAATCCGCAGGCGACAAAGCGCAGAAGGACCGCTTCTATGCCGTAGTGGCCCGCGTCAAGGAGCGCGCATATGCTTCCCTGGATCAGCTTTTCAGACAGCGGATTGCGGAGTTCGGCCCTTCAGAAGACATCGAACGCTACCGGAATGACTGGTTCCAGGCCATTCATCGGGATCTGATCGGCATAGCTGGTGAGTATCGTGATCAGTCTCCGGCACCGTCTTTCCTGCCCAAGGCCAATGGTGCCCGATCTTCTGAGCAGATCTTCGATAGATTCCTAAGCCAATTGAATAAATATCTAGGTCCTCTTCCCTCGCGTGAAGGTGAGGCCACAAATGAAAAGGAGGTTCAATGATGACTGCAGACACCGTGACAGACGATCATGTCTTGTCAGTCGACGACCGCAAACAGGCTGTCGGGCGATACGCCAACCACCGGATCGGGGAATTGCAGTACGCCTACACGGTTCAGGCCAGCAGCGTGGCCAGGGCTCATCTGGCTATGCTGCGCCGAGGCATTGACGATGGCAGGGTGCGGTGGATGAATGTCGGGTTTGATCTATATGAGGATTGGCCACAGGATATCCTGGGAAACCCGGCCCTCGACAACGACCCTAATATCGTCACTGAAACACGGGCTATTGCCACTGCCTTGCAGATGTATGCGCTTCATCAGCAGTCGAAATCTCAGGGTATGGCCTGGATGCCTGATCATAAGCAGCAGGCGCGTTCCGAGCGCTTCCGTTACAGTTTCGGCCACGCATGCCACATGATTGACGCTGACCAGGACGGTTCCAAGGCCACTCCGGTTCTTCGAAGGCTACAAATCATGGAGGATGCTCCTGATTTCGACGGTATCCGGCATCAGCTGTATTCACTGATAAGGATGATGAGGAATCAGGATGTGAAGCTGGACTATCAGGCTTTCGCCCAGGATCTTTATCTGCTGCAGCTGCCTGGTCGGAGGGCCTCTGTCTTTCACCGTTGGGCTCGGCAGTATTACGCCGTGCACAAGGCCGCGGAGGCGAAAGAGGGCGAAAAGGCTAATAGAACAGCTGAGGTCTAGCAGAACGGTCAATGATGACAGGTCGTCTCGAACAATTCGTCATCAAACAGATACACATACACAAGATCACCAATTTTCAAAATAAATATTAAGGAGAATATGCCATGTTTATGGATATTTACGCAGTACAGAACGTCCCTCCGAGCAACATCAATCGTGACGAGACGGGCAATCCCAAGACCGCTCAGTATGGCGGTGTCTTGCGCTCGCGTGTCTCCAGCCAGGCCTGGAAGCGGGCCATGCGTGAGACCTTCAAATCGTTGCTGGACAAGAAGCAGCTGGGGGTACGGACGAAGAACGCAGTCGAGCTGATCGTGAAGGCCATGGTCGATCAACGGCCCGAATCAGAGGATCAGGCTGAAAGCTACGCCTCCTTGGTGTTGCAGGCTACTGGAGTCAAGGTTGTCGCTTCCACTCGTGCAGGGGCGGCCAGTGGCAAACCAGTCACTCAGTACCTGATCTTCATCGGCAATACCGAGATCGGGAGGCTGGCCAATATTGCTCTGGAATGGATGGATCAGGGAAAGGATCCGGCAAAGGCACCAGATTCGGCTATGAAGAAGGAAGTGTCGGGGGTCTTCCACGGTGAGCAGGCGGTTGACATCGCCCTGTTCGGCCGTATGCTGGCTGATGCCCCTGACCTGAATACGGATGCCAGCGCTCAGGTGGCTCACGCTATCTCCGTGGATGCCATCAAGCCTGAGTACGACTATTTCACCGCCGCTGACGACTTTACTGAAGCAGACAATGCCGGTGCAGCCATGATCGACTCCGTAGGTTTCAACTCATCCACGCTCTATCGCTACGCGACCGTGAACCTGGATGCCTTGCAGGAGCAGATTGGCAATGCAGAGGCGACTGCGAGAGTGGCTTCGGTCTTCGTAGAGGCCTTCATCCGATCCATGCCGACCGGCAAGCAGAATTCCTACGCCAACAGGACCCTGCCCGAGACCTGCATTGTGGCCTTCCGTGACAGCCAGCCTATTAATGCCGTGGAAGCCTTTGAACGTCCGATTGCGGCTGAGCATGATCAGCCTATCTCACAAGTCGCTGGACGCAGGCTGGTTGCGGAGCTGCGCAGGATTCAGGAT
>NZ_JBVPQK010000086.1:0-9720 GCF_058197115.1 Bifidobacterium sp. POST2/T3 (B1) | reverse complement strand
CAACGGGATGATAATCGGGATGAATTCCCTGCTTCATGGTTACTCCTAGATTCAAGGGCCCCGGGTCGACCGCCCCTATGGCGGACGTGAACCGGCAACCGCGTAATAGTCTAGCGCAACCCGGAGAGATTAGGGCATTCTTGCGCCACACGCCGAATCAACCAACCGGTGTGGCGAGCCGAGCGCCCTTTAGAATCAAACAGTCGGACCGATCGGTCCGGCGAGGCGACAAAGGAGAGCAACAATGCAGCAGGAAGTGGCGTTCGTTACAGGAGCAGCCCAGGGAATCGGCGAGGCTATTGCCCGCCGACTGGCCAAGGACGGGTTCGCTGTGGCCGTGGCGGACATGAATACAGACAAGGCCCAGGCTGTGGCCGATTCCATCAATCAATCAGACGGATTGGCAATGGCTGTCACCCTGGATGTGACCGACCGTGTCCAGGTGCGTTCCGCCGTCGAGAAGACCGCCACCAAGCTGGGCGACTTCAACGTGATAGTCAACAACGCTGGCCTGGGACCGACCACCCCCATCGAGTCCATCACCCCGGAGCTGTTCGACAAGGTCTACCACGTCAACGTCGCAGGAACCATCTGGGGCATGCAGGCCGCCGTTCAGACCTTCCGTGATCGGGGCCACGGAGGCAAGATCATCAACGCCACCAGCCAGGCCGGCGTAGTGGGCAACCCCAACCTGATGCTCTATTCCTCCACCAAGTTCGCCATCCGCGGCCTGACTCAGGTGGCTGCTCGCGATCTGGCCAAGGAGGGCATCACCGCCAACGCCTACGCCCCCGGCATCGTCAAAACACCCATGATGATGGACATCGCTCATCAGGTCGGGGTGAACGCCGGCAAGGATGACGAGTGGGGCATGTCCACCTTCTCGGACGGCATCGCCCTGGGACGGCTTTCCGAGCCGGAAGACGTGGCCAATGCCGTAGCCTTCCTGGCCGGGCATGATTCCGACTACGTAACCGGACAGACCCTGATCGTGGACGGCGGCATGCAATTCCAGTGATTCTGTAGCCAGGATTCGCCCGCATACGATGGACCCTCACCGATCGGTTCCGCCCGACAGCGAGGGTCCATGATAATTCAGAAATCATTCAGGCGTTGAAGACGTACTTGTCCAGACGGTCCATGGCCTCCCGGACACGGCTCAAAGGCAGGGCCAGGTTCATGCGAATGGCGCAGGGAGCCTTGAACTGTCGCCCGTCCTGGACGGCCACGCCCACATCCCAGGCCCGCTTCAGCAGCTGGTCCAGACTCAGATCATGGTCCTTGCACCATTGTGTGCAATCGAGGAAGAGCATGTAGGTGCCCTGGGGCTTGGAAAGCTCGACTCCCTTAAAATGCTGCCGGATGTAATCGTAGGCGTAGTCCACATTTCCGGTCAGAACCTGCCGGAGTTCGTCCACCCACTCCTGGCCCTGGGGCTTGTAGGCTCCGATCAGGGCATGCATGGACAGAACGTTCATGTCGTTGTAGTGGGCCTTGGACCCCTTGGCCACAATCCTGTCGCGCAGGTACTTGTTGTAGATGATGTGGTAGGAGCCTACCAGCCCGGCCAGGTTGAAGGTCTTGCTGGGCGCATAGAAGGCAGCCGTCCTGTTACGGGCATCCTCGCTGACCGACTGGGTAGGAATATGCTTGTTGCCTGCCAGGATCAGGTCTGACCATATCTCGTCGGAGATGACCACGCAGTCGTTCTCCTTATATACTTCCATGGCCTTTTCGATCTCCCACTGCTCCCAGACACGGCCGCAGGGATTGTGCGGGCTGCAGAAGACCGCCACATGGATGTTGTTCTCCTTGAGCTTGCGGTCCATGTCCTCAAAATCCATGCGCCAGACGCCCTGCTCGTCCTTTTTCAACGGGCTGTGAACAATGTGGTAACCATTGTTCTCGATGCAGGACGTAAAGCCGACATAGGTCGGGCTGTGGAGCAAAACCGCATCGCCAGGCGCGGCAAAAGCCGTCAAAGTCGAGACCACACCGCCCAGAACCCCATTTTCATAGCCGATGTCCTCGGCCGTCAGGCCCTCCACACCATTGCGGGTGTGCTGCCAATTGATGATGGCAGCGTAGTACTCGTCAGTTGGGCTGAAATAGCCGAAGGCCGGATGCTTGGCACGCTCGATGATGGCCTCGGGTATGGTCGGCACTGTAGGGAAATTCATATCAGCCACCCACATAGGAATGACATCGAAACCTTCCTTAGGAGGATCAGGAGCAAAACCGGGCTGGGAACCCAGACCGTCAACCGCGATGGCGTCTTTGCCATGTCGATCCATAATGCTGGTGAAATCGTAGGTCATTTTATTCCTTCCATATTCTTGACCGGATGAGCCGGCCGTCTTTTTCAATTAGCCAGATCCTCGGCGATACGGTCAGGAATCTGCCATGGCCTCATGACCTTCGCCTGAAAGTGTACCGTCCGGGTCCGTATCTTCGACAGCAGGCGCGAGGTTTTCCATGTTTTTATCAGAATCCAGTTCAGTTTGCCTGTTTCTGTTCTTGCGTTGGAGAACGAACAGAACTGCAAGAAGGATCATCCAAGGTATGGTCACCAAGTAGCTGATTCTGTATTCGGGCATTACTGCCATCATCACCATGACCAGCCCCAAGAATGCGAGAGCATAGAAATTACTGTAAGGGTACAGGGGCAACTTGAACGTTAACTCATCCTCTTTGCCCTCGCGACGCTTTATGGAACGGAAACGATACTCGCTGATGAGCTCAGCCACCCAGCTGAAGACCAGCATAAAGACTGTAATCGAGGAGAAGAGAGCAAACGCTCGCTCGGGCAAAAACGCCATCAGAACGATGCCTACAAGCTGCATGAGCACTACAGTCAGCACGCTAAAATAGGGGATCTTCTTTTTTGACACCTTGGAGAGAATCGAAGGGGCACTGCCTTGGAGGGAAAGGTTGTAAAGCTGACGGCTGTATATGAAGATGCCGCTGCTTACAGCGCTCAAGGAAGCAGTGATGACGACAAAATTGATGATAGAGGCAGCTGCCGGAATTCCTAACGACGCGAATACGCGGACAAAGGGGGATCCAACGCCCTCCATCTTGTCCCAAGGCCACATGCACAGAATTACAAAGGTAGATCCCAAATAGAATAAGACAATGCTCCAAAACACTCCATTGACAGCGCGAGGCATGGTTTTCTTAACGTCCTTGGCCTCACCTGCCGTGTAAGCAACAGACTCAGAGCCTCCAAAGGCAAAAGCCACCATGACAACGGAGAACAGTAGCCCAGACAGTCCATTTGGCATGAATCCATCGACCGTCAGATTCTTAAACATAACTGGGTGACCTCCATTACCAATACCGGTGAAAATGATGATCAAACCACCAATGACCATAACGACGATAGTGACTACTTTCACAGCCGAAAGCCAAAACTGCGATTCGCCATAGAAACTTACCGATATCAAGTTGATGACGGTCATCAGCAGCATGCCGAGCAAGCCGCTGGCCCATATAGGGAAAGAAGGAAACCAGAACTGGACATATTTACCCAGGGCTGTAAATTCCGCCCCTGACCCTGCAACGCAGCCAAGCAGACTAGTCCAACCTATTGCATACCCGACGAAAGGATGAATATATCGGCTGGCGTATGATACGGTTGCACCCGACACCGGTTCAGCCGTAGCCATTTCCCCGACCGCTCGGCAGATTACGAATATAGCAGCACCTGCCACTGCATATGCCAGCAAGACGGATGGCCCTGCATAAGATATTGCACCAGAGGACCCGTAGAACAGACCAACTCCGATTGCACCGCCAATTGCCATCATCCCCATCTGCCGAGTGCTGAGGCTGCGGTTTAAATCCTCATCTTCATATTTCTCAGCCGAGCTGGCTTGCAAATCAGATCTACTCATTTGAAGCACTTCCTTCTAGAGGCGGTTATACTATTTTATTATTTTGATAACATTTTATTTCTAATATGGTAGCCTTCTGGCATTGTGATAGAATTTCCTCTGCGTATCAGTTTTGTTTCCGACTGCAGGCATAAGCCGTCAGGGAAGGAGCGCAAATATGAACGAAATGGAAAACATCTCACCATCCCTACGGCCCTTTATTCCCTTGGTAGATTTTCTTGGCGAGCTATTGGGGCATGACACTGAGGTTGTCCTTCAGGACGTAAAAGATTTCTCGCACTCAGTCGTTGCAATAGCCAACGGACATGTCAGCGAACGCAAAGTAGGCAGTCCGGCTACTGATCTTATTCTGAGAATCTGGCAGAATCACGAATACGAACACCGGAACTATCTGATCCATTATGCTGGATATACACATGAAGGTCGCCCTATCGTCTCCTCTACCTTCTTCCTGCGTAATACAGAAGATCAGGTCATCGGTTTTCTCTGCATCAACTTTGACAATTCCATCTTTAAAGAGACCAGTAAAGCTCTGCGAACAGCTAGCGATTATCTGGATTCCATCAGTTCCAGCGGATCCCCATTCCCTACACATCACATCAGGAGAGATCGATCGGATCCTGACACACAAACCACAGATACGCTCGACGAGCTTGACGATGCGATAATTCCGAATGATGGATCTCTTCAGCAATCGGTCACCGACGCAACGCATGAAACCCTATCCGTGAACGCAGAGGATCTGACAAATCAGCACATCCAATCATTTGTAGCGGAACACAGAGTTCAGCCCGAGCGAATGAACAAATCAGAACGACTGAAGCTCATCGCTGACCTTGACGATTCAGGTATCTTCTTGATCAAGGGCGCAATAGATACCGTGGCTGATGCACTGGGCATTTCAGCACCAACGGTGTATAGATACTTGCACTTGATCAGAAAGGAAAAGAAAGAAAACAGCGAGTAGCCTGTCGAGTAACATCAATAAGAGATCTGAAACCAACGGTTGATCATTCATGAACCGATAACGCTCTTCTGTTGAAATATTCTCAACTGAAGATGTACCCAGCTGGGGATCCCTGTCTAGGTATCAGTCACATTCGTGCCAATAAGTGGTTATGCCTGCATTTTGAAGTTCACCAATGAACAGGCCCTTGGTTTCTGCGTCCAATATATTCTGGACGCCGCAGAAAATAATCTTGACGAAACAATGCATGCTACACCAATGATTAAAGCAAGCAGAGAACTTGTTTAGTAGATACGTGCTGCTTATCTCCTTCATTCAGGAGGCGCGGATATGCGCAAAACACTATGCCCGAAGCCAGCAATCTTTTCATCAAATCCATCTGACCGGAAGCACGGAGACGGCACCCTTCTCAGCTTTGACACACCCCCTCCAGGGTGTATGATTAAGAACAGATATACGGGGGACGTATACACGATGGACCTACAGGGACTGAGCTATCTTCAGTTCCAGAGGAGATGTACATGCGTATAGTTTCCCGGCATATGCTGACGGCTTCGACTCGAGCCCGTCCCGTATTCTTTTCCCTGATAAATTCTCATACTTAGCGGTTCTACGGAAACGCTTCCGGATTATTGTGGCATGCGCAGATTTATGGCTGTCTACGTATGCACGCTTGGGGCACCGAGAAGTGGATATACACCGAGGGTGCTCTATGATCCGATATAAAAAACGCGCCTAGCTCTTTTCCCCCGGCTTACATGTGAAGCCATACATATTTGCATCGGTGAATCATGGATGCTAGAGCTAGGCGACGAGAGGACGGCCCCGACAATAGCCGGGGCTAGTCCTTCTACTAAGACTATCAAGAAAGTTTGGGGCACAAAACACTCATAGCCCTCGCTGACAATCAGCAAAGATACATGTTTTGTGATGGTCGATCATATGCTGAGTTCACTGACAAATACCACGTCCACGTTCTATTCGATAAGCGAACCCGTCTCTTTGTCCACACAATTTTGGAATTTTCGCGATAAGTTTGGTACATTTGAAACACGAGCGAGGAATTAAAACATAAATGAACATCGTTGTTCTCACAGCCTTTATCCTTATGACACGCGAGAGAACAGGATTGTTCGATTCACTAAAACTAATCAATTGCCTATGATGCCACACGCTCATTTGTGAGCACATTCAATGGTTGTGCCTTACACCGATAGTGCAGGTATAAGTTATCTATCTATATATCAAAGCATCAAGAAGACCTTATATACTAAAAAAGAAACGAGTTGCATAACTCCCTCGAAAACTGAAGCGTGTGCAAATTCGATTCCGCTTTCTAAAATAGCAGCAAACGCAACAGCATAACTCCAAGAGCCGTATTTTAAATATCTGTAACATCTACAATGAGAACACGTTCATATTACTCGGACTGCTTTGCATGTAATATAGGAAATTGAAAATACTTGTCATGGTTGGATAGAAAATGTTAACGCCTTTAATCGAGATGATTCGAAGAATTCTGACATGGCTTTGCGCGCGGTCGATGTCTATCTGTTCTATACATTTTTGTCAAAGCTAGTTATTGTATCGACGATCTGTATATGGGTACCGCCAAAGTGCATTCACGCAAGAACAAAGGTCAGCATGTGCGAATAAGCAATATTGTCAAGAATCCAAGCCTTCGAGTGATTTATGCGCACAGAGTCAAATGTCGCGAACAGGTTCCTGAGCATGCAAGCCTTTCAGCGCTTTATACTAGTAGTGTCCTGCTCGTGCGGTCATCGATGATTGTACCAAGGAGCGATCATAGTTATGAAGAAACAAACTAGCGAGCTCTTTCCTGCTGATACCAGGGAAGATACAAGCGTATTGACTCCAGTTAAAAGTACAGCATCAACGGATGCTGCCACTCCTCCAGCTCCGCCTCACGACAGCGGCAACACTAAACCTACCGGGCACCACACCCACAAAGGCAAACCTGGTAAATCTATATGGAAGACAGCTTTCATAGCCTTGCTCACCTTCTTCATCGGCTTTGGTTTCAGCGCATGTTGCAGTTCTGATCCAAAAGATTCTGAGGACTACAAAGATCTGCAATCGGATTACTCGAAATCACAGGCCGATCTGCGTAAGACTCGTAGGGAATTGCTTGACGTGCAAAACCAAGTCAAGAAAGTACAGGACAAAGCCGATAAGTGGGATAAGGAGCAGGCTGACAAGAAGGCAGCCGAACAAAAAGCCGAACAAGACAAGAAGGACCAGGAGAAAGCTGCAGCAAACAAGGCTGCACAAGGGAAAGCAGCCGCAGACCAAGCCGCACAAATACAAGCTGAACAGCAACAACTCCAGCCCCAAAAGCATGTCCAACAGCAGCAGGCGCAGCCACAACTCCGCTCACAAGGCACCGTACACCGTGGAGCATTCTGTTCTGGAGCAGGGTCCACTGGAGCGTCAGACCAAAATGGCGCCACTCTAACCTGCAGAACTGCCAAAGATGGTCGCCTGCGATGGATGAACTAACAGGAAGAAACAGTGTTGACTTCCAACGCGGGGATATACCCGACACAAAAAGAGCGATCATCACATGGGTATATACAGCTTCAAATACCAAAAAATAGGCTCTCATCCCTGCCTATGAGAAGAAACGCCAAGCCATCGTGTAAATCTTCTAAACGATGGGACTCTACTTGATGAGCTTTTAGATGAGCTTGTAATTTATAAATTACTTTCAGATAAACAAAGGTGAGAAAGCTCCTTTGGCGCTATGAGAGACCATTGATTTTCTCGTGAAACTTACATTCTGTTCCATCACTTATTCTGGACTGAACGATTATGAGTTCTGCGACTACATCGGAATAGACATCACCGTGGTCATCAGCAGGGCCAAGCAACGTGTGATTGAAGACCTCGGCCCCTACCCTCCCCGCTG
Source organism: Bifidobacterium sp. POST2/T3 (B1) (assembly GCF_058197115.1). Classification (NCBI taxonomy): domain Bacteria; kingdom Bacillati; phylum Actinomycetota; class Actinomycetes; order Bifidobacteriales; family Bifidobacteriaceae; genus Bifidobacterium; species Bifidobacterium sp. POST2/T3 (B1). The sequence goes on along the minus strand of NZ_JBVPQK010000086.1, from coordinate 1,928 downwards.
ACAGTGGACCTCTTCTTGCTTCCCGAGGATGAGAAGGTGGCCTACGTGCTGAACAAGATCAAGGCCGGCGACCAGGCGCTGGCAGCCATGAACGACCCCAACAAGGAGAAGGAAGCAGAAGGCGGCGATGACAGATAAAGGCCCAAGGCTCCTGGACGGCCTGACCTCGACAATGACATACGGGCAGATGCGCCACTACGCCGACACCCTCAACGTGACCATCAGCAGCGCGCTCCTGCCGGCAGGCATCCCAGGCTTCTACGATGAAACCACCAGAACCATCCTCATCGACAGACAGTTCATCTACTGCCAGAAACGCTGCACACTCGTCCACGAACTCATCCACTGGCAGCACGCCGACGCCACCAGAGCCGGCGTCTACGGCGCACGCCTGGAACGCAGATCACGACGCGAAACCGCCCTAAAACTCATCAACCCACTCGAATACCAGACAGCCGAAGCCATGTACGAAAGCAACCCATACCAGATCGCCTGCGAACTCGACGTCACCCTCCAAATCATCAACGACTACCAGCACATACTCGATTCGAGCCACATGCACTGCAAAGTACGGAGCCAATCCCAACAAGCACGATCACCATACAAAACAACTGATAGCCAAAGCGGACTAGAGCCATGATGAAAAGACCAGCACCTGTCATCGCAGCCGTTCTTGCCTTCACACTCCCCCTCACGGCCTGTGGAGGGCAGAATGTGAATTCAGCGCGACAGATCAGCGACAAATGCTCCAAAGTGTCGGCGGCGTTCGAATATAAGAAGGACGGCGACAGCATCCTGTACGCGTCAAAGCTGGAGGAGCCGGCCTCGAGTGAGGGCCTTCCTGGACTCGACTGCCTCCTAGATTCCCTGGGGGTGACCGCTGATGACATACATAACCAACTACCTAATGGCGGAAGTGGTCACCTCTCAACCAGCAAATACAGCATCGGAATATACTCAACAGGTCAGCACCTGACACTGTCCATCTCAGACAAGGACTAATGACAAAGAATGAAATATGGTATGCGCACACCCAGCCCTAAGCGCTCATTCAAGGCGCGGACCACGGGCAAGTGGAAGCGACAGGCGAAGAAGAACCTTATTCCCGGCTATGGGAGGAAAGGCATGGGGTGGATTCGAAACCCCAAAAAAGCCATATACAACAAGATCTACCGGAAGACCACGTTCAGCATCTGGGACCTGTTCAATTAAGACAAAAGAGCAGCCCGTTCTGGCGAGGCTTTTTCTATGCCCGCCCGACGGTACCGGTTTTCCCGTGCAATATAGTATACATTTAGTATACATTTTGAGCACGAACCTTATCCCAGCAGATATAAGAAAACCCCCACAGGCTTTGTGCCTGTAGGGGTTTCGTCTGGTGGGGCCTCAGGGGCTTGAACCCTGGACCGAACGATTATGAGTCGTTTGCTCTAACCGACTGAGCTAAGGCCCCGCGCCGATCGTACCGGCCAGAGTCATGGTATCAAAACGACTCGTCATCAGCCAGGTCCGGATTGTCGGACCTACTTGGTGACCTGGTTGTAGACAGGCAGACCCATGTATCCGAAAGGAGCATGGCGAACCTGCCTGCTGGCCACCGCCGAGACCTTCCTGTACCAGAGCGGCAGCACCGGAAGATCCTTGAAGAGAACGGCCTCGGCCTGGCGGTAATCCTGCATGGCTTCATCCTGATCGGTCTTGGATGCGGCGCGGGAAAGGATGGCATCATATTCCGCGCTCTTGTAGTCCCCGTTATTTAGCCCCATGCCATCGGCCTGGCTGGAGGCATATCCCTGAACCAGGTAGCCTTCGGGGTGGGGATAGTCCGAGGTGATGCCCGAATTGAAGATACTGTTGACCTGACGGTTATGAACTGCCGTATTGAATTCCTTGCCCGTAGGAAAGATATTTGGTTCCGTCTTGATGCC
>NZ_JBVPQK010000085.1:0-9742 GCF_058197115.1 Bifidobacterium sp. POST2/T3 (B1) | reverse complement strand
GCGACATCGTGGCTGTGGCCGGTGTTGAGGACATCATGATCGGCGAGACCATCGTCGACCAGGACGATCCCCGCCCCCTGCCTCTGATTCACGTCGACGACCCGGCCGTTTCCATGACCTTTGGCACCAACGACTCGCCACTGGCCGGTACCGAGGGCAAGGACCACAAGCTGACCGCCCGCATGCTCAAGGACCGTCTGGACCGCGAGCTGATCGGCAACGTCTCCATCAAGGTGCTGCCCACCGATCGGCCCGATGCCTGGGAGGTTCAGGGTCGTGGCGAGCTGGCCCTGGCCATCCTGGCTGAGCAGATGCGCCGCGAGGGCTACGAGCTGACCGTAGGCCGTCCCCAGGTAGTTACCAAGACCGTGGACGGCAAGGTTCAGGAGCCCATGGAGTCCGACACCATCGACGTGCCCGAGGAGTACATGGGCGCAGTTACCCAGCTCATGGCCGATCGTAAGGGCCGCATGGAGACCATGACCAACCATGGCTCCGGCTGGGTCAGGATGCAGTTCACCGTGCCATCCCGTGGCCTCCTGGGCTTCCGTACCGCCCTGCTGACTGCCACCCGTGGCACTGGCATCTCCTCGTCGATCTCTGCCGGCTACGCTCCCTGGGCAGGCGACATCAAGACCCGGCAGAACGGATCCATGGTCTCCGACCGCTCCGGCAAGGCCAGCCCCTACGCCATGCAGAAGCTCCAGGCCCGCGGTGAGTTCTTCGTCAAGCCCCAGTCGCCCGTCTACGAGGGGCAGATCGTGGGCATCAACAACAAGCCCGGCGACCTGGACATCAACATCACCCTGGAGAAGCACATGACCAACATGCGTTCCTCCACCGCCGACGTGCTGGAGACCTTGACCCCGCCCATTGACATGAGCCTGGAGGAGTCCCTGGACTTCGCCAACGATGACGAGTGCGTGGAGGTGACCCCCGAGTCCATCCGCGTGCGCAAGATCATCCTGGACAGGGATGCCTGGTATAAGTGGAACGCCCGTCAGCGCAGGGCCAACAAGAAGTAAGCCTTCTCTCACAATCAGCCTTGGTCCGACCCGGCCGCCCCACGGTGACCGGGTCGGACTAGTCTTGAACCCATGAAGTCTCAGGTTTCCAAATCCAAGGACCAGACCGCCTCCCGTTCGATGGGGGAGTCCGGCAAGGTGAGTCCCTTCCGCTGCCTGCTGGGCCTGCCCATCGGCCTGGCGGTGGGCGTGCTGGGGACCCTGGTCCAGCGTTCCGGGGCCGCTCAGGGTCTGCCTTGGGGGATGGTCCTGGCCTATCTGCTGGTGGCCCTGGCCGCCTGGTGGGTCCGCTGCGACAGCGGCACCATGGGTCTGGCCCTGCATCTGGTGGCCTCGACGGTCACGGTCTGGCTGCTCTCCATGAGGGGGCCGGGCGGCGACGTGCTCATGCCCTATGCCAACTTCCCTACATTCTTTGCCAAGTATGCGGTCTTCCTCTGGATGGGCGGGCTGGTCCTGATACAGACCCTGGCCATCTGCCTGCCGGCCTCCTGGTTTGCTGACGGCCCCCTGCGTCGTCAGGGGCGATTGGCATGAGCCGGGTTCCGTCAGAATCACCGGCGACTCCGCCTGACCGTATTCCCCTGCACTTCCTGGGTCCCGAGGGGACCTTCACACACCAGGCCGCCCTTGAGGCCGCCAACCTCATGGCAACAAGGCTGGGCTGCCAGGCGGAACTTAAGCCCTGCACGGATGCGGCTGCCATTGTGGCCGCCGTGGAGGAGGGCCGGGGCTGGGGGGTGCTGGCCTGGGAGAACAACGTGGAGGGCCATGTGGTGCCCAACATGGACGCCCTGATCGACGCTCAATCGGTAGCGGGCTTCGGCATGGTCCGTCTGCCCATCGTCTTCGATGCCTTCGTCCGGGTCGACCATGGCCCCCTGCGCCAGGTCGGCGCCCACCCCCACGGACTGGCCCAGTGCAAGGGCTTCATCAAAGAGACCGGCCTCAATCCAGTCCCGACCAACTCCAACGCTGCGGCCTGCCGTGATTTGGGCCCCGATCAGGTGGCTCTGGGGCCGCGCATCTGCGGGAGCCTCTACGGTCTGGAAACCTACCGGCGTGAGGTGCAGGACTATCAGGGGGCCCGCACCGACTTTCTTGTGCTGGCTCCCCGGGATCAGGCCGCCGGGCTGGCGCGCCGCCTGGCACCGGGCGGGGATTTCGAGTCCATTGTCACTTTTATCCCCCTGAATACCGGGCCGGGCGTGCTGGCCAACCTGCTGGACCGTCTGCGTGATGCGGGCCTTAACATGACCTCTTTCATGTCCCGGCCCATCAAGGGGCACGACGGGACCTACAGCTTCGTCGCCAGCATCGACGCCGCACCGTGGCAGAAGGGTCTGCATCAGGTGCTGGCCGACCTGCTGGAAAGGGGGGACTGGCTCAAGACCCTGGCGGTCCATCCGCGCACCCCGCATCCAGCGCCCCCCATCCGTGAATGGATGCTGCCCAGGGCGGGGGCCTTCCGGGGTGAGGACCCCGATTCCGAGACAATCAGCAAGGAGTTGTTATGGTAGATGAATCCGCGCCCTTCCCACACATGGACCTGTCCGGGCCCGAACACATGCACCCGATAGCGGGCATGGCCGCCTCACCGGTGCTGACCTCGGCCCACAAGATCGCCGTTGCAGGACTGGGTCTGATCGGGGGATCGTTGGCCCGCCGCCTGGCCGCCCGGGGTCGGTTCGTGATCGCCTGGAACCATAACGACCGTCCCTATGAGCAGGCCCGCAGCCAGGGAATCCATTGCGTGGACACCCTGGAGGAGCTGGCCAAGGGCAAGCCCGACGTTCTGGTGCTGGCCACCCCCTTGCGGGTCATGCCCGACGTGCTCCAAGCCTTGGCCCCGGTGCTGACTCGTGGCACCACCCTCACGGACGTGGGCAGTGTCAAGGGTCCGGTCCGCAGGCAGGTCGAACAGGCCGGTCTGGCCGATCGCTATGTAGGCGCCCATCCCATGGCCGGCAGCGAGGGTTCCGGCTATGAGGATTCGGACCCGGCCCTCTTGGAAGATGCCCTTTGGGCACTCTGTGTCGATGAGCATACGGATTACAGCCGCTTCCTGACTGTGGCCGATATGGTCACCCAGGGGCTGGGCAACCGGCTGATCGTCCTGGATAATGCCACCCATGACCGGGCCGCGGCACTGATTTCGCACATGCCCCATGTGGTGTCGACCGCCCTGGCCAACATGCTGACGAAATCGCCCGACCGTCGTGTGGCCTCGGCTCTGGCGGCCGGATCCTGGCGGGACATGACCCGTGTGGCCCTGACCGATCCGGAACGGACCCGGGCCATGGTGGAGGAGAACGCCGACCAGGTGGCCGACCTTCTGGATGCCCTGGTCGAGAATCTGCAGGACATGGCTTCCCTCTTGAGGAATCCGAAGCCGGAGGCCGATGAAAAGCGTAGGGACTTCTTCCTCCGGGCCGATCCCTTCCGGCGCTACAAGGCTGCCCTGGGCGACCGGGAGCAGATGCCCACAACTGATCTGGAACTGGATCTGCAGGGGGGCAACTGGCGGCAGGAGCTGCTGGATTCGGCCCTGCGCGGCGAGCAGGTCTCGGCCTTCCTGACCACCAGCAGGGCCCGCGTGCTGCACCCGCCGGTCATTGACTGAGATCCGGATGGTCCGGGCGGGGCGAACGGCGTTCCGGAACCGGCTTCAGCGCCACCATGTCTGCCGCCTGAAGGGTCACGCGCTCCCCGGGGCGTGACCCATTGGCCGCCGGATCCCTGTCCAGGATCAGCCGATGTCCGTCCCAGTCGACCACATGGCCCACGTAGTCGCGGAACTTTGGCCTTCCATCTTCCGGATTCAACCCCAGGGCAATCCTGACCACCAGACGTGCTCCGGCCGGTATGGTTGCTGGCAAACGCATGGCCATCCACCTCCTTCGTCAGTATCGCCTGCAGCTGCGACGAGGGCAAAAACGCCTAGACTGTATTGCACATACTGCACAGCTAAGCGAAGGGAGCACCCGTAGTGGACCAGGATTTGCAGGACTTTACCGACTATCTTTCCCGGGTGGCAGGCAAGAGTCCCAACACCGTGCGTTCCTACCGGGCCGACCTGGCGGGCTTTCTGCACCTGATGCATTTGCGCGGCATCGATGACCCTGCGCAGATCGACCTGGCCACCATCAGGTCCTGGCTGGCCCGTGAGGCAGCCACTCACGCCCGCTCGACCATGGCCCGGAAGACGGCCGCACTAAGGTCCTTCTTCGGCTGGTTGAGCAGGCACGGCCGGATCAAGACCGACCCCACTCTGGCCCTGAGCAGTCCCAAGCAGTCCGAGCACCTTCCACGAATCCTGACGCATGATCAGGCCCGCACCTTGATGGATACGGTTGACCAGGATCCAGTCGAGCCCAGGGAGGACGAGAAAGTTCAAGCGGCCCTGCAGGTGCGGGATGCGGCCATGCTGGAGCTGCTGTACGCCACGGGTATGCGTGTTGCCGAGCTTTGCGGACTTGACCTGGATGATGTGCATCGGCACAGCCGCACTGTGAAGGTCCTGGGCAAGGGTTCCAAGGAGCGGGTTCTGCCCTATGGCCTGCCCGCCGACCGCGCCCTGGATCGCTGGCTGGGGGAGGGGCGGCCGGTCCTGGCGGGCGCAACGGCTAAATCGGCCTGCAAGGCAGGTCAGGCCCTCTTCCTGGGTCAACTAGGCGGCAGGGTTGGCCAGCGGCAGGTTCGCAAGGTGGTTCATCAGGCGGCTGGTCAGGCTGGGGTGCCTGACATCGCCCCCCATGCCCTGCGGCACTCGGCCGCTACGCATATGCTGGATGGGGGAGCCGACCTGCGCGAGGTTCAGGAGATGCTGGGCCACTCCTCCCTGCGAACCACCCAGCGCTACACCCACGTCTCCATCGAGCAGCTGCGGGACCGGTACAGGCAAGCTTTTCCGCGGGCTTGAGATTCGGCAAGTGAGACGAGACTTGCTTTACGAAATATCTTCGTACCAGAATATGGCGTATTGTGGCTTACGCGTCTGTCAGGGATCTTTGAGGTTCGGTCATCCTAGTGTCTCTGGTTGCAGACGTGAAGTTGACAGTTAGTAAATATATGAATATTAGGGAGCAGCAGCAATGAAGAAGGGTTCACAGCTCACGCTCGTGTCCGCGACCATCTGTGCCTTGGCGCTTTTGGCAAGCGGCTGCGGTAGTGGTTCAGACACCAAGGGCGCTCAGCAATCGTCCAGCAGCCAGTCAGGCAACAATACCGTCGTTTCGGTCCATGGGTGTGAGCCGGCCAAACCACTCATTCCCAGCAACACAGTGGAGAGCTGCGGCGGGCAGGTGGTGGACGCCATCAATGCCAAGCTGGTCCGTTTCGACGACCAAGGCAAGGCCCACAATGATCTGGCCTCGGAGATCAAGGGCAACGACGACATGACCCAGTACAAGGTCACCTTGGTCGATGGGCGCAAGTTCTCGGACGGCACTCCCATCACGGCCCAGTCATTCACTAAGGCCTGGTCCTGGGCAGCCAATGTGAACAACGGCCAGCTGGGTTCCAGCTTCTTCGCCAACATCAAGGGCTATGACGATCTGCAGAAGCAGGGCGCGCCCGCGGATGGACAGCTGTCCGGCCTGAAAGTCGTGGACGACAAGACCTTCACCGTGGACCTCAGTTCGCCCTCGTCCACCTTCCCCATCCAGGTGGGCTACACCTCCTTTGCGCCGCTGCCCGAGTCCTTCTACAAGGACACCAAGGCCTATGGCGAGAACCCGGTCAGCTCGGGCCCCTACAAGTTCGATTCCTGGCAGCACAATACCATGGTCAAGCTTCGCAAGAACACCACCTACAAGGGCGATGTCAAGGTCCAGAACGGCGGCATCGACTACAAGGTCTACACCGACGTCGGTTCGGCATACTCCGATGTGCAGGCGGGCAACCTGGACGCGATCGATACCGTCCCCACCTCAGCCCAGAAGACCTTCATGACTGACAACTTGGTTCAGGGCTACAACAAGCCTGGTTCCGTCCTGCAGATGTTCACCATCCCTACCACCATGGAGCACTTTGGCCAGGACGAGGAGGGTCACCTGCGCCGTCAGGCCATCTCCATGGCTTTGGATCGCAAGATGCTGATCGACAAGGTCCTGGGTGGTCTGGGTGTGCAGCCCACTGATTTCACAGCACCGGCCATCCCCGGTTACTCCAAGAACCTCAAGGGCTCCGATAATTTGAAGTACAACGCTAAGAAGGCCAAAGAGTACTGGGCCAAGGCCGATGCCATCAGCCAGTGGCCTGCCGACAAGAGCTTCCAAATGGTCTACAATGCTGACGGCGGTGCCAAGGATTTCTATGACGGCATGGCCAACTCCATTAAGAACACGCTGGGCATCAAAGCTGAGGCCACTCCTGTGCCCACCTTCAGCGAGTTCCGTGGCAACGTTAACAAGCGCGCCTACAAGGACGCGGCCTTCCGGTCGGCCTGGTCACCTGATTATCCTTCTCCTGAGAGCTACCTGTTGAGCAACTTTGCCAGCTCGGCGGCTGACGGCAACGGGTCCAACGATGGCGACTACAAGAACCCCAAGTTCGATGACCTGCTGAAGCAGGCCGCAAAGGCCAAGGACACCAGCGAGGCCAACAAGCTTTTCCAGCAGGCTGAGGAGATCCTTCTGCAGGACATGCCAGCGGTTCCGCTCTACTACGCCAACAACAAGGGTGCCTCCGCCAAGAATGTGCAGGGATTGACTCTGGGCTGGAACAGCTATCCGAACCTCGCGGAGTTGTCTAAGAAGAAGTGATGATCGTGCCGAAAACAGCATAATCCGTCGTCGACCCGGCCGGATCCGCAGCAAAGCGGATTCGCGCCCGGGTCTTGTGTACTGGCGGCGGTTTCGGGAAACCAACCAAAGGAAAGAGCAGCATATATGAAGAAGCAATCGGCCCTGACCATTGCCGGCGCCGGACTGTGCGTCATGGCGCTCACGCTGAGCGCCTGCGGCGGATCCGGTGGGTCCGACTCCTCAGCCAATAGTACCAACGGCGGCAGCTCGGATGCCGTCATCTCGTTCTTCAACCCTGAACCGACCAATCCTCTCATCCCTGGCATGACCAACGAAGTGGGGGGCGGCAACCCCATCGACCTCATGTTCTCCAAGCTGGTACGCTTCGACGACAAGGGCAAACCAGTCAACGAGATCGCCAAGCAGATCAAGGCCAATGAGGACAACACCCAGTACACCGTGACCATCAACGATGGCTGGAAGTTCTCTGATGGCACCCCGGTCACCGCACAGTCCTTCACCAAAGCCTGGTCCTGGGCGGCCAACATCGGTAACAAGCCGCTGGCCTCCAGCTTCTTCGCCAACATTAAGGGTTATGACGACCTGCAGAAGGAGGGCACCCCTGGCGAGGCCCAGCTGTCCGGTCTGAAGGTCATCGATGACAAGACCTTCACTGTGGATCTCAGTTCGCCCTCGTCCACCTTCCCCATTCAGGTGGGCTACACCGCTTTTGCGCCGCTGCCTGAGTCCTTCTATAAGGACACCAAGGCCTTTGGCGAGAAGCCAGTGACCGTGGGGCCCTACAAGTTCCAGTCCTGGGAGCACAACAAGTCCATAAAGCTGGTCAAGGACTCCACTTACAAGGGCGGTATCAAGGTCAAGAACGGCGGTGTTGAGTTCCGGTCCTACACCGATCCCACCGCGGCTTACCGCGACGTGCAGGCCGGCAACCTGGATGTACTGGACACTCTGCCCGCCTCGGCTCGCAAAACCTTCCAGACCGACAACACGGTCCAGGCCGTCAACGACCCGGGTTCGGTCATCCAGATGTTCACCATCCCGACCTACATGAAGCACTTCGGCCAGGATCAGGAGGGCAAGCTACGTCGCCAGGCCGTCTCCATGTCCATCGACCGAGCAAGCATCATCAAGAAGGTGCTGTCCGGAACCGCCAAGGAGGTCCACGACTTCACGGCCCCCGTCATCCCCGGCTATTCAACCAGCATCAAGGGATCCGACGTGCTCAAGTACAACCCGTCCAAGGCCAAGGAGCTCTGGGCCGAGGCCAACAAGATCTCCCCCTGGGGCGAGGGCGACACCTTCAAAATCGCCTACAACGCCGATGGTGCTCACAAGGAGATCTACGATGCCGTCACCAACTCCATCAAGAACGCCCTGGGCATCCAGGCTGCGGGCAACCCTCTGCCCACCTTCAGCGAGTTCCGCTCCAACGTGCAGAACGGCAAGTTCAATGACTCGGCCTTCCGCTCTGGCTGGCAGCCTGACTACCCCTCGCCTGAGAGCTATCTGTCGAGTAACTTCTCCAGCTCGGTATCCAACGGTAACACCTACAGGAACCCCGAGTTTGACGCCCTGTTGGACAAAGCAGCCTCCGCCAAGAGCATCGACGAGGCCAACAAGATCTACCAGCAGTCCGAGGAGGTGCTCTTCCGCGATTTGCCTGCAGTCCCGCTCTACTACCAGAACTCCAACGGTGTGGCCGCCAAGAACATCAAAGGATTTTCCTTCACCTGGAAGGGAACCCCCGCCTACTACAACATCAGCAAGTGAGGTGACGGGAGCTTGAATCCCACACCCCAAAACTGATACTGCCTGGGCCGGCGCGGGAGGATTTACTCCGCGTCGGCCTTGGTGTTTTTGCACCCCTGTTGAGGTGTGCTGGTAGACTCAAACAAGAATTTTTGCGGCGGCCCCGATCCCCATGCCGATCCCGGTCGCGGATGACAAAGGAGAATAGCCGATGGGTAAATATCTTCTGCGACGTATTCTGCAGATGATCCCCGTCGTTCTCGGCACGACGCTTCTGATATACGCGCTGGTCTTCGCGCTTCCTGGTGACCCTGTGGCCGCCATGTTCGGGGACAAGCCGGTCAATCAGGCCGTTGCCGCACAGATACGTTCGGAATACAATCTCGACAAGCCCTTCATCGTGCAGTACGTGCTTTTTCTGAAGAACGCACTGACCCTGAACTTTGGCAATACCTTCGCCGGTCAGCCTGTAATCAGCGTTATCGGCAGGGCCTTCCCAGTGACCATTAAGCTGGCCTTGATGGCCTTCGTCTTCGAGGGCATCTTCGGCGTGATCTTCGGCATCATCGGCGGCCTGACCAAGGGCAAGTGGTCGGACAACATCATCCTGGTCCTCTCCCTGCTGCTGATTTCGGTGCCTACCTTCGTCACCGGCTTCATTCTGCAGTACCTGTTCGGTGTTAAATGGCATCTGCTGCCAGCCACGGCCGGAGCCAATCCGGGCTTTATTGATTTGCTCATGCCGGCCATCGTGCTGGGATCCGTATCCATGGCCTCCATCATCCGTCTGACCAGGACGGAGATCACTTCAAACATTTCCGAGGATTACGTGCGCACGGCCCGGGCCAAAGGCATGAGCAACCGATCTGTCATCGTCCGGCATGTATTGCGCAACTCTCTGATTCCCGTGGTCACCTACCTGGGCGCCGACATCGGCGGACTCATGGGCGGAGCCATGATCACCGAGCGCATCTTCAATATCCAGGGCGTGGGCAACACCCTCTACCAGGCCATCCTGAGGGGCGAAGGCACCCTGGTGGTCTCCATCGTGACCATTCTGGTCCTGATCTTCGTCATCACCAGCCTCCTGGTCGATCTGCTCTACGCAGTGCTCGATCCGCGGATCCGGTATGCGTGAGGGAGAGGGACCGACTATGAGTGAAACGGCAATGAACGAGTCAAGCGAACAGAACGAAAGCC
>NZ_JBVPQK010000084.1:0-10133 GCF_058197115.1 Bifidobacterium sp. POST2/T3 (B1) | reverse complement strand
CCAGAGCTTTGACCCTGGCATTCATATGATCCGCCAATGTCATTGGCTTGTCCTTTCCCATGCGGTTACTACAACCACTGTTGTTGGTGCTGCCTTACCGACTATGCGGTGACGATGCATGGGAAATGCTGTCGACGACTGCAGGGCCGGTGGGTTCCGATCCGTGCAACCGTTCCTACAAGGCACCCGGCGTCACAGATCGAATCCGTGCCACCAATAGGTAAATCGTGTGCCCTGCATGCTGAAACCTCCTGTGGAATCTACAATCAGCATTGATAATAAGCGTACAGCGAAGTTCCAGCAATCCAATGAACGCGACCACTATTTGACCAGGTGCTTCCATTTTGCGGACGCCACAAGCATCCAAAATAAACGTGCCTATGACAAGACAGGCGAAGCCAGACGAGATTGATCTCAAATTTTCCGAGATTTATGTTGAGGTTCCTTTGGGATGTTTCCTCAAATCGCTCATTCACCATCCTGGCGAATCGCAGCCCACGAATCCGCAATCAGCATATTCAGATAGCCCCCCCCCCTACAAGCTTCCATTCCATATCCGACTGTTGCGCCCATGCATTGAGGTCTCTGTCATATACTTTGCCTCAAAGACAAGCAAGAGACAGAATTCTTGGATATGTCGGCCAAAAGGGGTGAGGAAATGACCAATCGAGTAGCACTCGTCACTGGAGCCACCAGCGGCATAGGGTATGAAACTACTCGACTTCTCGCCGACCGTGGATACCAGGTATATGCGGCAGGACGACGTGTCGAACGACTGAAGCAGCTTGGCAACAAGGGGGTGACGGCTGTGCAGATGGATCTGACCGATTCTGCATCCATCGAGAAGGCTGTCGCACGAATTCTGCAGAAGGAAAAGCGCGTCGACCTGCTGGTCAACAACGCCGGCTACGGCTCCTATGGCCCGGTCGAGCAGGTCTCCATCGAAGAGGTCCGTCGACAATTCGAGGTCAACCTCTTCGGCCTTGCCCGCTTGACCCAGCTGGTACTGCCCGCCATGCGCCGAGCCAGACGCGGCCGGGTCGTCAACACCTCATCCATGGCGGGCCGGATGGTCACCTATATGGGTGCCTGGTACCATGCCACCAAGTATGCCCTTGAAGCCTTCAGCGACGCATTGCGTATGGAGATGCGGCCCTTCGGCATCGACGTGGTCCTGATCGAGCCTGGGGCCATCGCCACCAACTGGGGTGCGATCGCCGCCGACCATCTTCAGTCAGTCACCCGCAAAAGCGCCTATCAAAAGTCGGGGTTTCGAGCTGCTAACGGACTGCGCAAGCTCTATTGCAGCAGACATTTGACCCAGCCATCCGTTATCGCCAGGGCCATTGTCCATGCCTCGATAGTACGCCATCCTCGTCCACGCTACCTTCTGGGCTTCGGAGCCAAACCCTTGATCGCCCTTCATTCCCTGCTCCCCACCCGTGCCTGGGACTACCTGATGGTCCATGCCAAGGACCTCTAACGCTAAAACTATATGCCAGAGCGGTACACAATTAAAGCCAGATGTGCGCAAGGAAGTTTAAGTTTAGTGAGATAAAATTCTGACCTAGCTACTGTGGAATACCAAGAGTCTGATATACCTCACTTTCCTTGCCTAAGGCTGCTGTTGATGAGGGCAGCCGTGTCAACGACATTGGGTTGGGGTATTGCAAGTACTTTGCCGTGCCAATTCGTTGATATTTGTCTTAGTTACTGACTTCCCCCAAACAAAGCAATTGCTTTAAGTGCCTTTGAGCAATGGACGGTTATAATCTAATTAATTATCGTCAGTTATTAGCGTGCAGCCGGCATGTCTTTCGATAGGGGGTTTCGTTGAAGCCTGAAGAATCTGAGTTCAGCGCCGATCCGGACTCGCCCTTGGCATTTTTCCGGAACGGAATAAGGAATGGCATCTCTAAAAGCAATACCGCCATTAAAGACATGGTTCATGCACTGGAACGTGAATCCTCCGAATTTGCCTTGGCTCATAAAGCCATGAATAACGATTTTCGTCTGGTGGTAGATGTTCCAAAAAATACTCTCGATGCCATCGCTAATGGTGACATCAAGCTAACTACCGATAGAGCAGGCAACACCTTTGCCCAACTTTTAGATCCTAACGGGCGATATGGAAAGAAATTGCCCATCAAGCGCGAGGATTTCAGTGAGGGAATTGATCCCTTTCAAGCGGCGAACGCAATACAACTCAGGGCAATTCAAGGTCAGCTTGAAGACATCGCCCGCCAAATTGCAGTCATAGATGTGCGCGTGCAGGAAGTTCTCGAGAGGCAACAGAACGACAGGCTCGGCATCCTACAGAGCGGTATGCGCCTTTATCTGCAAGCCCGTGAAGTTGACGATGAAACTCTTAGAAAGCTCCTTATATCTCAGGCCTTGCGCGCTCTATCGGACGCAGAGGCCCAACTCGAGTTGGAAATGGAGTCTGACGTAAAATATCTCGCTAATGGCGACTACGAGCATGAAAAAGGCAGACGTACAAAACTCATCGATGAAAGAATGGAGAGCATCAACGGTTGCTTTCCTGCCATACACAAGGCGTCAATTGCCAGAGCGGCCATTTTTTGCGAGCAAGGAGAGCCCAAGGCCATGGCGAAAGCCTTGGAAACATATTCGCACTTTATCAAGTCGACTGTGGGAGACAATGCCGGCCTTCTAGCAGAATGCGATCGCTCCGATACAGGAACAGAACAGGGAATTTGGCGATCTCGAGCCGCACTTCAACTTGACGTTTCCAATCTAAGCAAATCCCTAGCATTGCCCGAGAAGCACTTGTACCTTAAGTTATCTGCTGAACGGATGAGATCCATGAAGAGCGTTAGAGGTTGCACCAACCAGGAATGTGACTCTTACAAAGAGAACGTCCATTATAAAAAAGACTTCGATTACTGTCCGAAATGCGGCTCACAACTGATGGCCGTATGCAGATCCCGTAGTTGCCACACTTTCCTCGATAACCCGGATGGTATTTACTGTGCTCGCTGTCTAGCAAAAAGAAAAGACAGCGCAGATCATGCGAAGAAAAACATCACCGCCATCGGCGGAGGCTTGTTGGTAGCTGGTAGTTTCGTCGCAAAAAATAGCAAGACAATTATTTCAGTTGCAGCGAAAGCGATCAAATTTCTTCCAAAATAAGGGTTCACGCAAACACGGTATTCGTCAAACATCTGCTTTCACAGTTGTCAAAGCACCGCTATAAGTATGACTGAACCTATAACCTGCATAAACCCCCAAACACAGAAGTCCCATTTTGTGAAGTCGCCGAGACTGTGAAGCTAAACAAGTAGCTAGCAAAGGGACCTTGTCGGACGGGAATGGTACCCCTTCGACAAGGTTCCTTGGCTGATTCATAGAATTCCGATTCCTTAGGCCTCCAAAGCTCGCGCTCCCAGTAGTGCTTGCTCAGCAGCCATGGGAACTCGTCCCAATCCATCCAGACCGACGTTGAGCAGATAGTTGATGCCGTACTTGTTCAGATGGGCCTTGTAATCGTGAATGGTCTGCGGGCTCTTCCAGTTTTGGTCATGATATGAGAATCCCCAGGAATCGTTGATGGTCCCGGCGGTCTCGTAGAGGCCAAGCTTTGAGGGCTTGAATCCTTCGATCGAGTTGTAATCGACATTTCCATCCGAGACGGCCTTGTCGCTGGCATCCGAATCTTCGGGAATCTCGTTGTCCCCCAAAGAGACATAGTCATAGCGGCCGTTGCCCAGCCTGGAATTGATCAGACAGTCGGGCTGCAGGCGCTTGACTGTATCGTAGATGGTCTGGCTCTGCTCATCGCTGAGGGTCATAGGAACATCGAACCAAGCGACCGATATTTCCCCGTAGTTGCTCATGATCTCTTCAATCTGCGGCATGATCTTGTGCTCGAATGCCCGATTGTAGTTCTTCTGCCCCTTGAAGTCCCAGCTGTTGTCCCAGGTGGTGCCTGCCGTCTCAATATCGTTCGAGAGGTATCCGCCCCCATCCGGTTCATGCCAGTCCAGGTCCTGCGAATAGTAGAGACCAAATCGCAGACCAGCCTTGCGGCACGCCAATGACAGCTCACCAATCACATCCCTGTGGAACGGCGTCGCGTCATAAACATTGTAGGGATCCACCAACGACCGGTACATGGCGAAGCCGTCATGATGCTTTGTGGTGACGACCAGGTACTGCATGCCGCAGCGCTTGGCCAGATCGACTATGGCATCGGCGTCAAAGTAGATCGGGTTGAAGGCCTTGGTAAGGCGTTCGTATTCCTTGTTGGGAATCTGAAGCTTAGATTGGATCCACTCTGCATAGTTGCTTGACGACTTCCCCTGGTACTCCCCTCCCAGGAGTGAATAGAGACCCCAGTGAATCATCATTCCGTACTTGGCTTGCTTGAACCATTCCACGGTATCGCTCATTATTTACCTCTGTTTCTGTTGATTGATACGAGTCGCAATGACCACTCTCAGATGGTCAGCTTGTCCTTCTTGACGACGAAGGCATCATAAAGGGCCAAAATCACGTAGCAGATACCTGCGCACATGATCATGAAACCTGGGTCTTTATTGCCAAGCACCCCGCCCAAGGCTTGGAAGAAGTAGGGAGCCACCAGGGAGCCGATGTTGATGCCGATTAGGATGATCGAAGTGGTCAGGTTCATGGAGCCCTTGGGCGAATAGGCCACCATGCGGGCAGTCAGAGCAGGATTGATGATGCCATTGCAGAACCCTGCGACCAGGACCAGAACCAGCAAGATCGGAATAGAGTTGGTGAAGGGCATAGCGATCATGACCACTGCCGTCAGAACCTCGAAGATGAAGACGGTGTATCGTCCGCACCACTTGGCGAGTTGTTCGAAGGCGATGCCTGAGATGATCGAGCAGAGTACCAGGAAGCCGAAGATCCTGGTGGCATCAGCTGCAGAGCCTATGTGTGAATCGACCATATGGCTGGCCAGTTTCAGGGAGATAGCCGAATAGAAGAGGCAGACGAAGAGGAAGAGGATGGCCAGCTGGATGACGCCGCCGTTGGTAGACGGCTTGATGGAAGTGTCTTCCTCAACCTCCTTGCCATCCTCCACGATGACTCGGTCAAGCCGCTTGGGGACGAAAAGGGAGACAAGGACGATTGGAACGATCAGGAAGAGGAAGACCAGATAAGTGGCATGCCAGGAGATATTGATCAGGAATCCTGCAATGAAGAGCATGATCGAATCGCCGATGGCGCCGACGGAGTTCCTCCAACCCAAAAGCCTGTTCCTGATTTTCTCAGGGAAGACATCAGTGATGTAGGAGACGCTTAGCGGGGTGAAGATGCCCATGCCCACGCCGAACATGGCCCTCGACAGGAAAATGGCTGGGTAGTTGTAGAAGAAGGCAGGGATGACTCCGAAGACCAAGGAGACGATGAGCCCCAAAAGGACCGTGTACTTCTTGCCCAGCTTGTTGGATATGAGGCCGCTGACCACTGTTCCCAGCAGGACGCCTCCCGTGGGGATGACGACCAATAGCTCTACGTTGGCCTCCGAGATATTGGAGAAGTACTCCTTCATCAGCGGGATGGTCCCCGAGACGGCGTTCGAAACCGACATCAGGAATGATATGGATAAGATGCCCAACATCAAAATCGGTGAACTGGTGTTCACCTGTTTCTCTTTTGACTCCATGAAAGTCCCTTCCTCGGAACTGTCATCGCATTCGCATTTACGATGGCGAGCACTTGATTGACTCATGTACTGCACACAACTAGATTCAATGAACCATCTTGGTCCCGAACTATTTCAATAGATAATAGTTTGTTAATAGTATATATCAAATTGGAAACTGTACATGCCGAAGGTGTTGCGTCACGCAGAATCGGCCGGATCTGCCATCCAGCGTTCACCAAACAAATTGTTGGAACTCGGCCTTTTAAGCCTGCCTTAAGGTATGTACGCAAAAGCTGATGCTGATAAAACAATAGGAGCGCTGGCAAGACATTCCGAAACAAAAGTATCTTTATTAATTATCATTGACAGAAGAGATAAGGCAGAGGACATCGTTGCTGTCTGCATGCGGGCGAGGTAAGCCCGCTACTGACGGCTGTCCCCTCAGGAGCATGGTCCATCAGCTCGATCATTCATCGACCGGCTGAGGTCTCGCCTGCTCTTCTGCTTAAAAACAGTTTTTGTGATCCACCCAAGAGCAGTCAACGACCGCACCGATAGAAAGAACCAAGGAAATGAGTGATTCATCCTCACAGATAGTCAGCCACGATCAATCCACATGGGCCTCTATTGCCACATGGCGGATGGCCTATGAAGGGATGGTCAAGTCAAATTCCGATCTTGAAGAGGATGGCCATGCGGGCGATGCTGTTGAGACACTGATCCGTGAGGTTGAGGCCAACCCCGATTACACCTCCGTCGGTTATGGTGCTTTGCCCAACCGGGAAGGTGAGATGGAGATGGACGCCGCCTTCATGGACGGGAACAGCATGGCTTTGGGAGCCGTGGCCGGCATCCAGCATGTACTCCACCCCATATCCGTGGCCAGGCAGCTGAGTCGACGCCATACCAGCAGCTTTCTGGTCGGGCAGGGGGCGACTCGTTACGCCCAGGTCAGCGGGTTCGAAATGCGCAATATGCTGACGGACAGGGCCAGAAAGCGCTGGGAGCTGGAAGCCGCCAAAACCACAACACCGGAGTCTGCAGGCCCCTATCGAGGGCACGATACGGTCGGGGCCATCTCCTTGGATGCACATGGTTCGATGGCTGCCGGCACATCAACATCGGGTCTCTTCATGAAGGAACCTGGCAGAGTAGGCGATTCTCCCCTACCCGGCTCGGGCTTTTATGTGGACAGCACCATCGGCGGGGCGGCCGCCACCGGGCTGGGAGAAGACATCATGAAAGGGTGCCTCTCCTATCGGATCGTCGCCCTGATGGGAAGCGGCTTGAGCCCGCAGGAAGCCTGCGATTCTGCAGTCTACAAATTTGACGACCTCCTGAGGAACCGCTACGGCAAAGTAGGCGAGATCTCAATGATCGCTCTCAACAAGAGAGGGGAATGGGGGGTCGCCACAAACGTAGAATTCACCTTCTGCACAGCTAAGAAAGACGAGCAAATACGAATACTCATGGCCAATCCGGACGGCGAGGGCGGAACACGAATCGAACCAGTGACCAAGGAATGGTTGCAGGAATATGAACGCTCGCTCAAGGCGTCCATCAAATAACCATTTATCATTCTTGACTGATTAGTCAATTAATGCTATCTTGACGGGCATGGGTCGCAAGAGAAGTTTCGATGATGATGAGGTACTTGCCCGTGCCCGCGAGGTTTTCCTGGAGCATGGCTATGAGGGCACATCGATTGATGCTCTCGTCAAGGCCACGGGTCTGCTCCGGGGCAGTCTCTACGGTGCCTTCGGCAGCAAGCGCGGCATGTTCGTGGCTGCGTTACGTGATGCAACGGATTCTGAGTCGGGCGATTCAGGAGTGCTCAATCTGGTATTGGTGGCACTCATGGAGCTGTCAGATCATGATCTTGAGGTTCGTGGGCTGGTCAGGGATTACCTTGCGAAGCTGTCCAGCTCGGGATATGACGATACTAATGCTGTGGCCCTTGATATCGCCACGCTCCTTGGCGAGACGCTGCTGCAGCGTGCACATATTCGTCTGCAGCCTGATGACGAAAGAAGATAAGTCATGAACAACAAGGTGGCAATTGTCGGGCGGACGCTGGAAGTTGAACCGCAGGGTTTGGATAAGATGTGGTCGTTCACAGGGAAACTGGTGGTGCCGCTCGAGCATGTTCTGGGTGCGAGCGAGGATCCGGGCATTCTTGATGATGCCAAAGGCCTGCGTGCGCCCGGCCTTCATGTTCCCGGTAAATGGGCCGGCACATACATTGAGCATGGGGAAAAGACATTCTGGAATGTCACCAGACCGGAAAGCCCCATTGTCATCCAACTCAAGGGTGAGCGCTATGACCGACTGGTGCTCGGGGTGGAACAACCCCGCGAGCTGGTCAACCAGATTAACGCGGCCATCACAAAGCAGTAAACAATGAATTGCAGCACCTGAGTTCTTCTATCGACTATCGGAATTCAATAGCCCGAGAACCAAATAACTGGGCCGACAAGTCATATGTGACTATACAGTCTTCGACGTATTGCCATATGGCTCGTCGGCCTAGATGCTCACTCCCACTCAATGGTTGCCGGCGGCTTGGATGTGCAGTCCAGGACCACACGGTTGATGCCCGGGCACTCGTTGGTAATGCGTGTGGAAATAGTGGCCAGCACGTCATAGGGCAGACGTGTCCAGTCGGCAGTCATGGCATCCTCAGAGGAAACCGGACGCAGCACGATCGGCGAGCCATAGGTGCGCTCGTCGCCCTGCACACCTACCGAATGCACATTGGCCAGCAGCACCACCGGGCACTGCCAGATCTGCCGGTCCAGCCCAGCCTTGGACAGCTCTTCGCGGGCAATGGCGTCCGCCTCGCGCAGGGTCTCCAGACGTTCCCGGGTAATCTCGCCGATGATGCGGATTCCCAGACCAGGGCCGGGGAAGGGTTGACGCCAGACAATCTGGTCAGGCAGGCCCAGTTCGGTACCGATGGCCCGTACCTCATCCTTGAAGAGGGTGCGCAGAGGCTCGATCAGCTGGAACTTGACGTCCTTGGGCAGACCGCCCACATTGTGATGGGACTTGATATTGGCCGCTCCATCTCCGCCGCCCGACTCGACCACGTCAGGGTAGAGCGTGCCCTGCACAAGGAACTTGACCTCCTTGCCGGTCTTGCCTGCCTCCTCAATCACCTGCCGCTGGGCTTTTTCAAAAGTGCGGATAAACTTCTCGCCGATGATCTTGCGCTTGCGCTCGGGCTCGGAAACGCCCTTGAGGGCGGTCAGGAAATCCTGCGAGGCATCCACGGCTATCAGCTTGATGCCAGTGGCGGCCACAAAATCATGCTTGACCTGCTCGGCCTCCCCCTTGCGCAACAGGCCATGATCTACGAAGACGCAAGTCAGCTGGTCCCCGACGGCCCTGTGGACCAGAGCGGCCGCCACAGCTGAATCAACGCCGCCTGACAGGCCACAAATAACCTGGTCGTCACCCACCGTGCGACGGATCTTCTCCACCTGTTGCCCGATGATGCCTGAGGCGTTCCAGTCCGACGGCAGTCCGGCGCACTGGTGCAGGAAGCGGTCAATCAGATCCTGTCCCAGAGGGGTGTTGGTCACCTCGGGATGCCACTGGACTCCGTACAGCCCCCGGGAAGGATCCTGCATGGCCGCCACCGGAGCACCTTCGGTATGCGCCAGAACCTCAAAGCCCTTAGGCGCACGATTGACGGCAACGCCATGGCTCATCCATACATCCTGACGGGCGGGCGAATCCTGTAGTATTCCCTTAGCGCTGTCGATGAAGGCCTCGGTCTTGCCGTACTCCCCCAGAGCCGCCTTGTCCACCTCACCGCCCAGCTCATGGGCCATGACCTGGAAGCCGTAGCAGATGCCCAGAACGGGCACCCCCGCCTCGAAAATTCTCTTATCTATGTTGGGCGCCCCGTCCACGTAGACAGAGGCCGGGCCGCCGGAAAGGATGACCGCCTTGGGATCCTTGGCCAGCATCTGATCCAGGCTCATCGAATGAGGCACCAGCTCGGAGTAAACCCCCGCCTCCCTGACTCGACGAGCGATCAGCTGGGCGTACTGTGCACCGAAATCGACCACCAGGACGGGACCCTGTGCCATAAGACTCCTTATATATATGCTGTATCTGCCATGGATGCCCGAGAGCGACGATTCGAGGCCCTCGAACAAGTCCAGTATGGTTGCAGTTTTCGACAATGCTACCGTCATTGAGCCCAGATCGGCAGCCCCAATGGAAGTTCATATCTGCAAGCAGACAATTCCCTCGCATTTTCTCACAAGAGCGAACACACACTGCAAAAAAACGTTCAGAAAAGTCTGCTCGTTCACGTACCATGTAGGCATTGGGTACGAACCCGACGGATGCCTGAAATGACACCGTACGAGCCCGTAACCGAAGTAAATAAACAATCGCACTATAGTGCAGGAGTACACATGACGAATCCTGTTATCGGCACCCCTTGGGCGAAGCTGGAGACCCCAATCGCCGAGGAGAC
>NZ_JBVPQK010000083.1:0-10193 GCF_058197115.1 Bifidobacterium sp. POST2/T3 (B1) | reverse complement strand
TGAGCGAAAGCAGCCACGGCCACTCCCGCTTCGCAACTGCAACCCCATACAGCACCAGCCCATCCACAATGAAGATGCCCGCGGCCAAACCATACAGGATCAGATTCAGGATCTTCATGCTTCGTACGTCCTTATCGAGCGCCTGCTTCATGGTGTCGAGGTCTCCTTTGATCAGCTGGTCGATGCTCACGTCGAAAAGGTCGGACAAAAGGAGCAGGTTCTGCACGTCCGGGTAGGTGCGGTCGTTCTCCCAGTTGGATATGGTCTGGCGGGACACGAATATCCTGCCGGCGAGATCGTCCTGGGACATGCCCCGCTCCGAGCGATACCGGCGAATCTGACCGCCTAGTTCCATACCCCTGCCACCCGCCTTCCCTGGCCATCGTCCGCCGGCCGATTGTTGGTTGACGACCATGTGCCTGCATCATCGAGGCCTGCGCAAGCCCGACCCCCCTCACGCTATCAACCCAAACCCTCACCCGCCAAAAATTCCCCTGCCAAAAGTCTTTGACACCCTTGTTTTTCAAGGATTATCGGCATGGCTCAGCCTAGATACAGGTTGGGGGAAACACCCCGGACGGGTTATCAGCACACCACCAACCACACCCGCCTCCCGGCGCCCATTACCAAGCCCTGAGTATCGTCATGCAATTACGCGATACAAGGATAAGGACATGCAGTCGGTGGGAGAAGACCCAGTCATACTCCCCAGGATCCGCGAGTTACATCGGGAGATTATGACGGCGGAGGTGGTTCACGCACGGAAATCTACTATGTGCTGCGCATCAAGAATCAATGGAGCCGGTTCATGGATAACCATCGGCGTAGATTCCAAAGGTCTTCTCCTGGAAATGGTGGCCATCTGCGAAAGCAATCCTAAGAAAGGCAGCTCGGATAAGTGGCTTACATACCGCGTCATGACATCGACATCAGACAATACAATGCGTGAACTCAGAACCACTATGAGCCCAGGGAGCGGATGAGAATCGACGGCTGCTTCGGAGTGGACAACCAGATACTCAACACCGTGGCACTCGAAAACCCCGACCGGGAACGGCACTGTTCTATTTGACTGACACAGGCTCCTTGGGTCCCAAGATCATCGCAGTAGCGTATTTCATTTTTTCGCCAGATATTCGAATGCCTCAGATTACGCCGAGGCGTCCTCCTCTGGAAGTCGGATTCAGGAGGAAATCGCAGGGCACAAATACACTTCGGGTCGACTTCACAAGCAACGCTCCCAAAAACTGGCTGTGGCATCCAGGACAGCAACACCGTCCAGTTCATGTTTCCGCCCCAAATATCAAGACATGCTTTCTAGTATCCAGCCCTTAGCGTTCCTATATTCTTATTTTCTTGTTCTCATTGCCCTTAATCAGCAGGTCATCGAGCCGTGAGAACAGGTAGGTCCTCACAAGTGTTTTTCTGTCCAGAACAGCTTTTCGCCATGGACCCATCTATGTAAATCCCTACCCGTTACACACTCCTTCAGGCAAGCGCTGGTTCACGATCTGTCTTTTGGCCGAAACACCATTCTTGGTCTATAACATTCTTTTGCTGAGTGCTCTCCGTATTTTATTTAATAAATGTATCGCGCAATATATGTTCGAACAGACGTTGCTTTGACAAGATAGATTTAACGTTTTATCATGAATGTGTTGCGTTGATATAACGGTTTATCAACACAATGTAGTGTTTTGACGCAAGTTCAAGTCTGGGAGAAGCCTGGGCTTGTTGAGAAATCGCTATTAAAGCCAGTCAGAGTAGAAGGAGCTTCACAATGGCGAAAAAGATGATCCTCGATTTGGACACAGGCGTGGATGACACCTTGGCCCTGAGCTACACCCTTGGTAGCCCAGACATTGATTTATTGGGAATCTCAGGCACTTACGGAAATGTGGTGCTTAAGCAGGGCTTGCGAAATTCGCTGGCCGTTTTGAGTCTGCTGGGCCATCCTGAAATTCCGGTCTATCCTGGCATCGACCACCCAAGCGACAAAGACGAGTTTCTGACTCCATCTGCAGACATTCACGGCAAGAACGGCATCGGCGAAGTAGTAATTCCTGACTCCAATAAGGAACCTGAAACAACCAGCGCAGTCGATTTCATTATTGATTCCATAAAGACCTATGGCAAGGATCTGGTCTACGTCCCCACCGGCCCATTGACCAATTTGGATGCTGCCATCAAGCGTGCACCTGAAATTGTTGACCAAATTGGTCAAGTGGTGCTCATGGGTGGAGCCTTGACAGTCTGCGGCAATGTCAATCCTTGGGAGGAAGCAAATATCTCCCAAGATCCAGAAGCAGCCAACAGAGTATTCCGTTCTGGTATCCCCGCAAAAATGATCGGGCTGGATGTCACCCTCCAAACGTTGCTGACCAAGAAGGAAACTCAGCAATGGCGCGACATGGACACTCCAGGCTCCAGATTCCTGGCTGACATGACTGATTTCTACATCGGCGCCTATGCGAAATTCCACCCTCACCTTCATGGCTGCGGTCTGCATGATCCTCTCGCTGCCGCAGTGGCTATTGATCCCACCTTTGTAAAAACACTGCCTATGAACATGCAAGTAGACGTGGATGGGCCCACCCGAGGCCGTACCATCGGTGACAACACGCGTTTGAATGATCCACGGAAGACCATGGAAGTCGCTGTACAAGTCGACGTTCCCCGGTTCCTGAAAGAATTCATGTCTCGCACAAGCGCCGCCTGCCGCTGAAAACAATCGTCAAACTTTGCCGGGCAATAGCCGCCCGGCATCGGTTGGTTAGGAAACTACTTTGTCATCACAAAATACTCAAACTGAAGCTCTTGATAAATTCGATCCCAGACAAGATCCAGAAGTTACGAACAGGGCTGCCGTCAAAGCCTTGATCCCCCTCCTCATAACCTTCGTGCTGGGCACATTGTGCATGCAGGCATTTAATCTGGTCTTCGAACAAGTTGGCCAAGACGTGGGTGATCCCGCACACGCCTCGCTCATCACGGCAATACCAGGTATCATTCTCGGCATTGTCTGTTTCATTTACGGATCTCTCGGAGATTTCGTTTCGCTGAAAAAGATGGTCATGGTGGGCATGGCCTTCCTTTTGACGGGTTCGATTCTCGGATTCCTAGCCACATTTTTCATCACCGGCAATCTGTGGGTGGTCATAATCGCCCGCTCAGTTCAAACGGCAGGCGAACAGGTCGCGGGCTCCGTCTATCTGGTGGTGGCTACGAAGTATCTGAAACCATCATTAAAGGTCATATTCTTTGGCGTCTTCACCGCAGCCTTCCAGCTTTCCAACGTCATTGGAATACTGGCAGGTGGGTGGCTGGCCACCTTGCATTGGCAATTCCTCTTCCTCATTCCCGTGGTGACCATCTTCTTTATCCCGATCCTGATGCACAACCTCCCCAGCGATAGCGGTAATGGGAAAAAGATCGATGTACCTGGCTTCATACTCTTCGGTGGCGGTGCTGCTTTCCTCACGCTCTTCTTCTCATTCAATGCGTGGTGGATGCTGATCGTCTCCATTCTGCTGTTTGCAGCCCTTGCGGTGTACATCCACAAGGTGGAAGAGCCCTTCATCACGCCCGGCTTCTTCCGTAATGTCCCCTGGCTGCTGGGATGCCTGTTGGTCTTCATCATTGATTTCACGCCGAACTGGTTCTCGCCCATGCTCAACGCCATTGGCCGCGATGTTTATTCCATCAATTCCGCCAAGGTGTCCCTGCTCATCGTATGGGGACCTGTCGTTGCAGTCATCGTGGGATGCTGCTCCGGCTTCATTGTCGACAAGATCGGTCGTGGGGCATCAATTATCTGCGCAGCGACTTCAATGGCCGTCGGCATGTTGATGGTTGCATTCCTAGCCCAGAAGAACACGATTTTCATGGCAATTGCCCCCATCTTCTTCAACGGCGGCCAGGCCTTCCTTTATTCGCCTTTGGTTGATACGGTTCTGGGAACTCTGCATAAGGACGAATCCGGACGTGGTGTTGGCCTGAATGATCTGATTATGAACACCACCGGTTCTATCGGAATTTCTGTTTTTGGCAGTCTGATGGCTAATCCTGCATTGTCGAAAGGCAGCTTAATCGGGAAAACCGGGGCGGGTGCCACTTACTCCAACCTGGCTCTTATTTCTGTTGGAACCCTGGTTGTAGGTGTCGTTCTGGTACTCATTCTTCGTCATAAGCTATATGGCTCTCGTACAGACCTCAAGAATGAGCGGTGATAATCAGCGGTTGTAGCCCCATTGCGGTTACAACCGTATTTGTAAAATAAACAGAATGAGCAAGGCCTGATGGCGATTATCCAAAGACGATCGTCACCAGGCTTTCCAACGACCTAAGAATGATTTCCTCTAAAAAGGCACTATTTCTGAAGTAACACGACTCTTACCACCCAAGGGAAACAAATATATGTTCCCTCTCCCCCTAGCAGCCCGGCTCCAAAGCGAATTGCTTGTTATTGTAGGTTTACAGCAAAAGTCGACATCAGATTGTGTTATAAGACAGTTCTTGGATAAAACCAAAGGAGCGGCTATGAGCGTACGAGTGAGGTTGAAAGATGTTGCTTCAGCCGCTGGCGTATCGGTGGCCGCCGCATCTTTGGTTCTCAACGATAGACCTATCCGCATGTCTAAGGGCAAACGGAAACTCATCATTGAGACTGCAAAGAAGTTAAAATATGTGCCCAATCAGAATGCTCGCAGTCTTGTAACAAATACCTCAATGCTGTTAGCTCTGCTGGTCCCCGATATAGAAAACTACTTCTTCGCCTCGCTGGCAAAACGTATTGAAGACACCTGCCGGTCATATGGATATTCACTGATAGTGGCCAACTCCGATGACAAGGAGAAAATCGAGCATGAGTTGTTAATTCAGCTTGATTCACAGGATATCGATGGACTGTTTTTGATTCCTTCTCAAGAATCTGTGAAAAATAAAGCCGCTTTGAAGGCAGAAGTGACCCGGATGAGTTGCCCAGTGATCCTCACGGATAGGCTTCTTGGCATGGACTGGTGCGACAGCGTGGGTTCAAATAACTATTCAGGTGGAAGACAAGCTGCTGAAATACTGGTACGTCATGGTCATACACGCATAGCATGCATATCCGGTGATAGGGAATCAGATACCTCGGAGGCTCGCAAGGCAGGTTTTCTGGACGGTCTTTCAGAAGCAGGGTTTCCCATTAATCCAGAGCTCGATGTCAATGGAGATTATCGCTTCGGCAGCGGCTATGAAGCGGCAGATTCACTGATCGACAAGGGTGCAACCGCCGTATTCTGCTGCAACGACCTAATGGCTCTTGGCTTTATTAACAGATTAAATGAACGTGGAATGAAAATACCTGATGACTGCTCTCTCATCGGGTACGATAATACTTTGAATCATTTAGGGGTTGGGCAGAACCTGACAACCTTCGATCAAGGGATTGCAGAAATGGCCAAAACATGCTCCTTGCAAATGATGCGTAGAATCTCTGAATTGCGAAAAGACGCTAGGAACAAGACCTGGTTGGAATCGCCTGTCACGCATGTCCTCGAGCCAACAGTGGTCCACCGCGGTTCGGTGCGGAATTTTTCATCTACAACAAATTGATCATCATCAACACTGCAGTAGTAAGCAGTCATCCGTAGCAGTACAGGACATAAACAGATACTCGTGATAAATGGAAGATCTTTCAGATTAGAGCTGGTACTTAATTACCCTACATCCTGGATAGTGTCCAGAATTACTCTTGATCCAACATACTCAAGACTCGATCATGAGCATCCAATACACAGCTATTTATCAAATTCGACATCAACCCAACAAGAACCAAAAATTACGACCCTGACATATTGTGACAGCTCTCTGAACTTTGGGGCTGCAAGCGGTGGCAGCTCATCCATAGAGACAGCGCACAGTGGTACGAGATGCGCCAATCCCCGGAATCTGGCATGACAGAAACCAAATAGGCTTCCGAGCCCATTGAATCAGGAGAAAAACAGGAAGGTGTCATAAGACGTACCTTCCTTAAATTGAATCCTTTGCTACTCACGAATGAACGAAAGCCATGGATAGGAGTATCGGCACCAATGAAGTTCGGCATGCCCCCGTTCAATCCCAGACCCTCCCCAAGGCGAGAATCAAAGCAGGCGAAAACGGCATGCGAAGAAAGTCCTAATTCCCGGATGAGGAAAAAGCATGGGGTGGATACAGAACCCTGCGAAAACCACCTGCAACAAAATCTACTAGATGACCACAATTAACCTCTGGGACCCGTCAAGTAATGCAGATGATCAGTTGTGCTTCGGAGAAGCTTTTATTTTGCGAGGACTTTTGCCGCTCAAGTGTCACAAAAAATCGAGCTTTTGCCGGATTCACCGAACTATAAACAGGTTGGATCGATCCCGGATTTGTTTCGACGGGATGGAACCATACTTCACGATACTATACATTGCGCGCTGCTGGCTCTCTGTCTGTCTTTGTTTTATGGCAAGCGTTTGAAAGCCATTGGACGACGTCCAGGCTGTTGTCGTCGCCTGAGATGATATAGTCGCAGTCGGTTCCTATTTTGTTGCAACCTCTCGCATGGCGTTTGGCTTGGCATTTGCCGTCTGCCCTGGCTTTGACCTTGGCTCTGATCCGCTGTCAGTCGCAGAGCAGCCGGTCGCGCCTGCGCGAGGTCTGCCATATACAGCACCTGCTTGGCATAGCCACTCCTGGAGAGATATGGATGTGTAGCCTGGCTCGCGCCCAGCAATTGGAGCTGTGGCGCGGACAGGTAAGGATGATGCCTGCGGGCAAGCATTCCGGTCTGCTGGCTTGTCTGAGCGTCGCACAGCTGTCAGCTGTCGGACAGGAGCTCTGCCCGGGCGGGGATGTAGGCGACCGCGGCAGCGGGGACCGCCTGAGCTGGCGTGGTCCATATATCAACGAAGCGGCATGGGCGCCTGATGACAATCCCTGCAAGGACGGCGCAGGACAGTGCTCCTTAAGACCAGGTATGCACGGCGTGTCCCCCCCCCCTCCCTTGATAACTTTACATACTTTGTTATTATAGTAATTGTCGATAGAAAGGAGGAGACCAACGGACAACATCTGGGCGGCAATCAGCTCCATCGCTTCGGCGGTGTAGGCGATAGCCGCAGTCGTCGCCATCATCCAGAACAGGAAACGATGACCTGACAAAGGGGTTCCGGTTGCCCATAGAAACCGGAACACCCGCCTTCCAGACTAGACCAAAGGCAAATCAGCATGGACAGATTCAACACATTCGGATGGGTCGCATTGGCGCTCGGCGTCTGCAGCCTCGCTCTCGCCTTCTGGCAGCCGATCCCGGCAGGGGTCTTCGGGCTGGCCGCCGGCGGGTTCGGACTGGCAGCAGGACACAAATAGTGACCCGCAGGTACCTCAGCCTCACTGAGGTGGCAGAACGCCTGAACATCACCAAAGGCGCGCTCGCACGATACAAGCTACCGGAACCCGACGTGTACGTGGGACGCACACGCGGCTGGACCGAGCAGACCATCGACGAGTGGAACGCCGCCCGGCCAGGCCAAGGAGCAGGCGGCGGCAGACCACGCAAGCAGATGTAGGGCCAGCCTGGCTCGCGTCCAATGGTTGTAAGGCTTGTGACGCGGCCAGGCCCCAGGTGGGGATGCCCACAGGAAGGGGGAAGAAGGGAAAACAGAACCTGCGGGCAGGTATAAGAAAAGGCCGGGGCCTCTTCCGGGTTCTGACCTTTGCGCGTTAACAGGCTACGCTAAGTTCATCTGCGTTCGAGTTTATGCTGTGCATCGTGCACGTCGTCATGCTGGGCAATCTTAATCAGACATTTAAGCAGTAAAGCAGTCTGACGACTCCGTGAGCGCAAAGAGCACGGAAAACTCGAAAAACCACGGTACGAGCTTCGTGTTACCTAAAAAATCACCCAATAATGCCTCCGGTGATGATGCTACGCTGATGAACCTGCAGTAATTTTGGAAAGCCTGTTGCTAACCATGACATCCCCTACGCTTACTCTCAATTCCCTGAAAGATTCCAGCTCTTAGACAAGCCAGAACAACCGCTACGTCAGTGAAGCTTGCCGGTAGTTCTACGGCAATTGACATGGCTATGTTCGGATTCCCTGTATTGGAGTTGCCTATCATTTTCACAAAAATGGAAATCGCGGATATATAAGTCATCATAAATGCAATTGGAGAAAGGCTATAATACAGTATTCACTATAGCCGGGTGGTCTTTAACTCTCCCTAGAAAAGATCTCAGTTTAAGACTCGTATTAGCACTCCGCTTACGTCTTGCTCAGTATCAGTACTGTCCTGACTTCTTCCGGAATTTAAGAATTGCATCATACATTCCAGCAATAATCTGGTTCGGATCCATGGCTTCATCAGCGTCGCCAAACTCGGTTTGCACTGTCATTCTCTCTTTGACAAAGTCAACCTGCTCGACATCGATTTTGCCACCTTTGCCAGGCTGGAGTGTCTTGGCTTTTAACCGAGAAACGCGTGCCCCAGGTAACTTACCGTTTACGCCTTTCACGAGCACCCTGGCTTCTTTCAGTAGGCCGTCAACCGCAGAACCACCTTTTTGCGTGCGGTCGAGAGTGATATTTAAATTAATCTTCATGCCATCGCTCCCGGCCAATCCTTTTGCCGATGCTGCGACCGCTACGCCCTTTTCAATCTGACTTTCCGACTTACCATGGGGTTGTCCCTCGAACTGGACATATAAGGATCTTACGCCTATTGCAGATTGGAGTTTTTTCTTGGCATTTCTGCGGGTAACGTGATTAAACACAAATCTCCGGCCTTTTCGCGGCAGATTCAAGTAAAGTGTCATCCATTCAGCGGCTGCTACGGATGTCGAGCCGGCCGACGAACGAAACATTGCCACATAGTTAGTGCTTTCCACCGGCAGCAAATACGTGTATTCGTCAATCTCGCTTAATCCAAGTGCCTTTCTATTGGCACCCAGACTTTTCGCATTCCCCTGTGCATCTTTGCCACCCGGCCTTTCGTGAAGCGCCCTAGGCTTCAATAGGTGAAAATATCTTGCTACCGGAGTTGAGCTTTCGCCAACTTCTCCTTCATAATAATTTTTCCTAAAAGGTATGACTTCCACAATTTCTTATATTTTTAAGAATTGCTCCCAATCAGCTGGACCCCATTCCTTGACATTGCCCTTATTATCTGTCACTTCACGGGTGTATAAATATACAATCCTTCTTTTCCCAGCCATAACCTTGCTCCTTCGTACATATTTAGCTGGATAAGGAATATAACAAAAGCTGGAAACGTGCTTCTATAAGCAGCCACATCGTACGAAGAGGCCTTCCCCGTGCCCTTGGGGTATCCGAATACAGTTCTGGGCTTGCTGGTAGCCTGCTGATAGTCACAGCCGATGAGAGGATCTATAGTCAAGAAATTGGCCTCGCTGCTCCTAGCGATATGCGCATCAGTCTCTCTCACTGCGTGTGGAGAACAGAGCTACGATGCAGTACAGCAACTCAACGCCAAATGCAGCAAAGCATCCGATGCTATTCAGTGCAACAAAAAGGAGAACAGCATACTATACATACCTGAATTGGAGTCGAGCTCAAGCCCAGAGCCTGTGCCTGGCCTTTTATGCATCACAAAAACCATCGGCGTTACCGCCGCCGGGCCGAACAATCAAGTGCAAGACGACGGCAGCGGATATCTGAAAAAGAGTGGATACAGCACCGGCATATCGTCTACAGGGCAAAATGTCATACTTACCATAGAAGACGAAGAGAAGTGACAGTAATGAAGTTCGGTATGCGCACGCCTAGCCCCAAGCGCTCGTTCAAGGCGAGGACCACGGGCAAATGGAAGCGGCAGGCAAAGAAGGCCCTCATCCCCGGCTACGGGTAGAAAGGCATGGGATGGATAAGGAACCCAGGAAAGCCGCCTGCAACAAGATCTACCGGAAGACCGCGTTCAGCTTCTGGGACCTGTTCAAGTAAGGTGGTTGGTTAGCCCCGCTTCGGCGGGGCTTTTCTTTTGCAAGAACTTTTGTCACACAGATGTCACACAAAATCATGTTTTTGAAGAATTGACCGAGCAATGAAAAAGCCCCACAGCTATTGAGGCTGTAAGGCTTTCGTATGGTGCGCCAGACAGGATTCGAACCTGCAACCTGCTGATCCGTAGTCAGCTGCTCTAATCCGTTGGGCTACTGGCGCA
>NZ_JBVPQK010000082.1:1775-10271 GCF_058197115.1 Bifidobacterium sp. POST2/T3 (B1) | reverse complement strand
TCCTGTATCTGCCAGGACCCTCCCTGCTTGCTCTTTGGATCGACCTTGCATACGGTCTCTCCCAGCTTGAACCCCCAGGAATCCGAGCTTTTCACCAAGTCATCACTGCTCTTGCTCTGCCCTTCCTTGAAGGGTTTGCTGGAATCCTCGCCATAAAGGGTAACCGTGTTGGGATGCGTGTCGTCTTTGGAGGGAGTGCACTCACCACTGACCACCGGATCAAGCGTGCCGGTATAGACGCTCCCCGAGGCATTCAAGGAGCCGTCGGCATCATTCTGGATGTTGGTTATGGTCGGATCGTTGGGACGAGGCACGTCATACTTATAGAAGGCAGTGTCAATGGTCCATCCCGTGTCCAGATTCTTATCCTTTTGCGTAGCATCCATATCGTCCGTTATGCCGACAAGACCCACTCGCATTGGGTTGTATACTTCTGGGTTGACCGTGCAGTTGTTGCTGGTGCCGGTGTCATCCATATTCCTGGTCACAGGCCAGGTGACCAGCTTGAAGTACCCGTCGAAGCCCTCTTGTTCCGTAATGCGCTTGAAATCGATTGATCCGTCTTTTGCCTGCGGACCCGTCGGATTTGCTGCGTTCACGTTCAGCTCGTTTGCTGGACCTGTCGCCGGCTGCGCTATATTCGAGGCTTGAACGCCGGAATTATTAGCGTTGTTGGTTCCCACATCGTATTGAATGCCCCAGGAGGTTGTCTTTGCATTGTTCTTGCTGATTTGTTGTTTATTGCCTAACAGTACGGGTTTGGGGGTCAAGGAATCGACAGGCATCCACTGGCTGTTTTTAAGACCAACCCACTGGTAGTAGTAAGAATCGGTCTTGGAGCATATATTGCTCCTGCCTCGGACATTGAACCAATAGACAAAGAAGGAGTTGGGCGGTGCTATCCCTGGGTTATAGGGTTTGCTCTGATTGTTTCCCAGATCAACTGAAAGCCCATAATCGGTTACCAGGCCCCAATTGGCCTGATTCCCGCTCCACAGCACCGGATAATTGTCCCAGCCGACAAAGGATGCAGGCCCGCTGCAGCGGTTCGGATCGTTGGCGTAGCAATCGCCCATGTACAGCTTTATGTTTTTCCCCTGATCTGCAGTGATGTTGGAGACCGTATCGCCTAAACCGACCAAAGATTCAGGATGGAAGTCAGTGCAATCATCACTATTATAAGCCCACGGGAAAGAGCCGCAGGTCAAAGTATTCTGCGGACCAACAACCGCATAGAGGTTGAGCGGCTGAGGATAACCCCCCGCCTGGTAATATTGCGGGTTATCGTTTTTGTCTCCATAAGACAAATCTCCTTCAATGGAGATTACCAGAAAATCATAAAGGCCAGAGTTGATCACCTTGTGGACCGTGAAGTATTCGTTCTGGTTATACGCCCATTTCACTGCACCAGCGCCAGGGTCGGCAATAGAAGTTGGTTTATTGGGATCACTGCTGTCTGACGGTATGGTCTGCATATAACGCAGTCTCCGATAGTGCGTTTTGCTGGTCTCTCCCTCGAATTCGTAGAAGAAAGACAATGCACAAGTTTGCGTTCCAGCCGCAGAGGAATCATCCCCGTTTTGGCATTGCGGATCGAATGCGCCATGCTTCACACGCAGGATGAAGTCCATGCGCAGCTCATCCTCGTAGGAATCAATTTTGTCATTATAAGCCAGAAGTTTATAGAGCAACGGCTTTGCGCTTGCTGTTGCGCCTTGCGCATCGGTGGCATTGGCCTGGTTTGCCGAAAGAGCGCTCAGCCCAAGGGGAACGACCATGGCCAGCGTCGCCAAAAGAGTTATCAAAACAGCGATGATAGGGCGATCCACATGCTGTGGACCCTTAGTGCCCCGTTCTTGCAAATGCTTCAACACGCTACCCCCCACACCACGATGAGACCATCTCTAGGATCAGATGGACTGCACGCTTGATATGTCCCCAGTGCAGGCCACAAAACCTTAGATCACAAGTGCCGCATCTTCATTTACGGTGTCTTCTATCCCCCTTACTTGCTTTAAGGGTACCGAAATTGAAGGCGTAATCTGGGATTCAAATAGGGTGTTTTCACAGCCGGTATTCCACGGCCTTTCACGGTGTTGACTCCGCCAGGCCTATCAGCCTTTTATATGGCCGTCCCCCAGCACCCAGCTGACGAGAATCGGCATGATGGCTGCCAATGCTTTGCCCCTGTGCGATATGGCATTCTTCTGGTCCGAGGTCATTTCCGCCGAGGTTAGCAGTCGCTGTTTGCCGGTGCCCTGCTGCTGATCCCTCGGTACGAAGATCGGGTCGTAGCCGAACCCGTTTTCCCCACGTGCCTGGCGGATGATGGTTCCAGGCATCTCGCCAAGCCTGGTCACCTGGCACCCACGGACGGCATATCCTGGCACATCCGGAACGACCAGGGCGGCAGCACAGACAAACCGCCCTCCCCTGTGGTCGTCAGGAATGTCGTTCAGCTGGTTCAGCAAGAGCTCCAAGTTGGCCTGGTCGTCGCCGTGGCGGCCACTCCATCTTGCCGAAAGGATCCCCGGGGCGGCGCCCATCACATCAACGACCAGCCCCGAGTCGTCCGCCAGCGCGGGCAGACCTGACTCATGGGCAGCCTGCCCAGCCTTGAGAAGGGCGTTCTCCTGAAAAGTGGTGCCGGTCTCCACCGGATCGGGCAGGTCCAACTGGCCGGCCGAAACCAGCTCAATCCTCTGACCCTCATCGGCCAGGAAACCGTCAAGTATGCAACGAAGTTCACGTAGTTTGCCCTCGTTGTGTGTGGCCACAACCACTGTTTTGACCTGCCCCATACCGATCCTTTTCGCTAAAATGCCCGCCCCGGGCGTCAGTCAGCTGCCAGAGCCTTGCGCTGAGCGGCCTGAAGCTCCTTGTTCCCCTTGGATGCAAGGTCCAGCAAAAGGCCGAGCTCTTGACGGCTGAAAGGGCGATGCTCCGCCGTTCCCTGTATCTCTATGAAATCGCCGGAGCCTGTCATCGACACGTTCATATCAGTCATGGCCCGGCTGTCTTCCAAATAGGGAAGGTCCAGCATGGGCTTGCCATCGATGATGCCCACCGAGACGGCCGAGACGCAATCCTTGGTCACCTTGTCGGCGCTACGGATGTGATGGTGGTCCTGGGCCCATCTGAGGGCATCGACCATGGCTACATAGGCGCCGGTGACTGAGGCGGTACGAGTGCCGCCGTCGGCCTGAAGCACGTCGCAGTCAAGCTGAATCTGATTCTCGCCCAGAGCCTTCATATCCACCACACCGCGCAGGCAACGGCCTATCAGCCGGCTGATCTCCTGGGTGCGGCCGCCGACCTTTCCCCTGACCGATTCTCGTGCAGTCCGGTCGCTGGTGGCCCTGGGAAGCATGGCATACTCGGCCGTAACCCAACCCAGGCCGGAGTCCTTGCGCCAACGGGGCAGCGTCGGGGTAAAGGAGGCGGTGCACATAACCCGGGTCTTGCCACACTCGATCAGCACCGATCCCTCAGGCGCCTCCGTCCAATGCCTGGTGATGACGACCGGTCGCAACTCATCAGCCGCCCTGCCGTCAGGCCGTAGCACGGCACCCTCCTGGAGCATGTCCTTGATAGCAACCATCAGTGATGATCCTTTCCGTTCCGCCCAGGCTCCCCTGGTCTGGTCCCCATTATTCCGTCAGCCGTCTACTGATCGATGGTCAGCGGTGTCTTGGCCGGCAGGACGCGATCGATCAGGAAGATGACCAGCGACAGGGCGAAGAAGACGACCAGGTACTCAGCCAGGTTAACCATCAATTGGGTCCAGCCCAGATGTCCGAGGTCCAAGAAGGCATAGGGGTAAGGGTTACCGCCCGGCTCCGGTCCTGAATGAGGCCAAATGGCGGCCCTGATCAGCACAAAAGCTACGTAGAAGGGGAAATAGATCAACCAGGTAAGTACGTTGTGCCAGTGGAAACGACGATGAGGGTCGAACAAGAGGAAGTCCACCGATGCCAGGATGGGACTGATGACGTGAATCATCCATGTGGTCCGGATGCCCAGGACCAGCTTGTAATCCGTGCTGTTCAGCCCCAGAACCAGGATGGCCACCAGTCCGGTGATGACGATGTAGAGCGTCAGGCAGCCTTTGAGCCAAGCTGGGGGCTGGATGCCCTTGAGCAGGGTGGCCGCTCCGGCCCAGAGCATGACCAGGCCTAAGGCGATATTGGTCTGGAAGGTAAAATAGACCCACTTATTGCCGATCCCCAGCAGCCAGGCCTCGTAGGTGCCGCCCAGGCAGAAAAAGGCGATCAGCAATCGGTAGATGCCCACAACGAATCTCATGCGGACCAGCTTATCCCGACCTTGGGAGGGCAGGGCGAGCCAGGTGGTCAGAGGATTAGACTGGGTGCCAACCAAAGGCTTTTCCACCCACAAAGGGGAAGATATGAACGCCGAAAACAACAGTAGGGACACCGGAACCTCCACGGCTCTGATGACCGATATGTACGAATACACCATGCTGGACGCCGCCTTGCAGGACGGCACGGCCGGACGCCAATCCGTCTTCGAGGTCTACACCCGACATCTGCCGGCAGGACGCCGCTACGGAGTGGTAGCAGGTACCGGACGGATTCTGGATGCGCTGGCGGATTTCCAGCCCAGCGAGGATGAGCTTCGCTTTTTGTCCGACCGTCACATCGTCAGCCAGACCACCATCGACTGGTTGGAGCACTTCCGCTTCACCGGTACCATACGCGGCTATCGGGAGGGCGAGATATTCTTCCCCGACTCCCCCATTCTGCAGGTCGAAGGCAGCTTCGGCGAGTGCACCCTGCTGGAGACCCTGATCCTGTCCATACTCAACTACGACTCGGCTGTGGCATCGGCTGCCTCCCGCATGGTCACCGCGGCAAAGGGCCGGCCCTGCATGGACATGGGCGCGCGCCGGGCCAACGAGTATGCGGCCGTGGCGGCGGCCAGAGCGGCCATAGTCGGCGGATTCCAAGGAACCTCAAACCTGCTGGCAGCCAAAGAATACGGTTTCAAGGCCATCGGAACTGCAGCCCATTCATTCACCCTCCTGCATGACAGCGAGCGCGAGGCCTTCCAAGGGCAGATTCAGGCTCTAGGCAAGGGAACCACCCTGCTGACAGACACCTACTCCATCGAGGAGGCCGTAAGGACGGCCGTCGAGGTAGCCGGACCAGAGCTGGGAGGGGTCCGCATCGACTCCGGAGACCTGGGCTCGCTGGCCCAGCAGGTCCGCGCCCAGCTGGACTCACTGGGAGCCACCAAGGCCACCATCACCGTCACCAACGATCTGGACGAGTACGCCATCGCCTCCCTGCAGGACGCTCCGGTTGATTCCTACGGGGTGGGCACCATGCTGGTCACCGGTTCGGGAGCCCCCACCTGCGCCATGGTCTACAAACTGACCGAGCGGGAGAACTCCGACGGGGTTATGCAGGCCGTCGCCAAGAAGTCGGTGGGCAAGGCTTCGGTGGCGGGGCGCAAGCTGGCCTACCGTTCCTACCACAACGGAGTGGCCGACGCCGAGCATGTGATCGCGGGTGCCGAGCAGGCTCTGGCAGCCTATAGGCCTGAGGAGGACTGGCGGGATTTGCTGGTCACCTACGTGGATCACGGCCAAAGCAGGCCAGAATACCAAGGTGGGCAGGCCGTCCTGGATGCCCGGGAGCATCGGGCCAAGGCCCTTGAGGAAATGCCCATCAACGCCCTGAGCCTGATGAAAGGCGAACCGGTCCTGCCCACCATAGTGAGGAGCATCTGATGAGCGTGCAATCCGAAACCTACCAGCCCGACCCGAGCCGATACGATTCCACAACCTACCGGCGCTGCGGCGACAGCGGCCTGAAACTGCCGCCCATCTGCCTGGGCTGCTGGCACAACTTCGGTGACACCACGCCCCTGGAACGTATGCAGGAGCTATGCACGACGGCCTTCGACCATGGCATCACCCACTTCGACCTGGCGGACAATTACGGGCCCGGACCAGGCGTCGCCGAGCGCAACATGGGAATCATCCTGCGACGGTGTTTCAGCCACCACCGCCAGGAGCTGGTCATCTCCACCAAGGCCGGTTATGAAATGTGGCCTGGCCCTTATGGGGACCTCGGCTCACGCAAGCATCTGTTGTCCGGACTGGACCAGAGCCTAAAACGGCTGGGACTCGACTATGTGGATATCTTCTACC
The DNA here is from genome assembly GCF_058197115.1 of Bifidobacterium sp. POST2/T3 (B1). Lineage (NCBI taxonomy): Bacteria > Bacillati > Actinomycetota > Actinomycetes > Bifidobacteriales > Bifidobacteriaceae > Bifidobacterium > Bifidobacterium sp. POST2/T3 (B1). Next base: position 4,093 of record NZ_JBVPQK010000082.1, on the reverse strand, counting down.
ACCACCGCCCCGACCCGGACACGCCTCTGGAAGAGACCATGGGCGCCCTGGCCCAGGCGGTCACCAGCGGCAAGGCCCTCTACGTAGGACTGTCCAACTACGACGGGCCGACCATGAAGCGGGCCTCGGCCATCCTGAACGAGATGCACGTTCCCTTCGTCATCAACCAGAACCGCTATTCCATCTTCGACAGAACCATCGAGGACAACGGTCTCAAACAGGCAGTGCTGAAAGAAAGAAAGGGACTGATCACCTTCAGCCCGCTGGCCCAGGGACTGCTGACCGACCGCTACCTGCATGGGATTCCCGAGGACAGCCGGATTCGTGCCGACGGTCGCTTCCTCAAGGAGTCAGCCCTGACCCCGCAGCGGCTGAAGCAGATCCAGGCCCTGAATGACCTGGCCCGTCAACGCGGCCAGAGTCTGGCAGAAATGGCCCTGGCCTGGCTGCTCAGGGACCCCGCAGTCACCTCGGTGCTCATCGGCGCCTCCAAGCCCGAACAGATCCTGGACAATCTCAAGGCCGTCCAATCGGCCAATTTCAGCCAGGAAGAGCTGGAGACGATCGATCGGATCGCCCTGGGCAAGCAGTCCTGAAGCAGCCTGGACCGCTAGGCAGCGATTAGTGGCTGCCGCCGGTCATCTGTTCGTAGATGCGCTTGCAGTCCGGGCAAACCGGATACTGGGAGGGGTCATGCTTGGGCACCCAGACCTTGCCGCAGAGGGCTACGACAGGCCGGCCGGTCAGCTTGGACTCGGCGATGCGCTCACGGGAGACGTAGTGGGCGAACCGGTCGGCATCGCCCTGGTCGTTCAGCCGGGTTTTCTCGGCGGTCTCGGTGTCCGGACGGTCCAGAACGGCCGTACCGGTGCCCTGGTCGGGGTTCTGCTCCCGCTCCGGATCCTCCATGCGAATGCTCTTGCTTGCAGTCATGACATCTATGGTACGGCGGCGAGCTGCACGTTCGCTCCCTATGACGCGCTACGCTGAGAATCATGACTATCGCTGTATGCCCTGGCTCATACGATCCGGTCACTTCCGGCCACATGGATGTGATCGAACGTTGCGCCTGCTTCTTCGAGACGGTCCACGTGGTTGTGGCCGTCAACGCCGCCAAGACCCCCATGTTCAGCGAACAGGAGCGGGTGGCCATGATCCGCCGGGCCCTGGACGAGGACGGGTACCCGAACATCACCGTAGCCTCTACCGATGGCCTGATCACCGACTACTGCCGTAAGGTGGGTGCCTCGGTCATCGTCAAGGGACTGCGGCAGAACGGGGACTATGAGGCCGAGCTGGGCATGGCCCTGGTCAATCGCAAGCTGTCCGGGGTTGAAACGCTCTTTCTGCCAGCCGACCCGGTGCGGGAGCACATCTCCAGCACCATCGTCAAGGACGTGGCCAGACACGGAGGGGATGTCACCGGTATGGTCCCCGACAGCGTCGTGAACGCACTGATAGGCACTTTGCACAGGGACACACCGCACACGGAAAAGAGCCAATGATGAACGAGCAGACCCAGGAAAGGGACGATAACGAGCCTATCGATGACTCGACCAGAACAAGCGTCCCCAGGCACGCAGTCGACATGAAGGACCTGCCCGACCTGCAGGAGGATAGAAGCGAGAGCGGGAATCCTCGATCGGAATTCACCACCGTCTATGACATCATCGACCGGATCCAGGCCATGCTGGATGAGGCCAAGGCCCCTATTTTCAGCCCGGGACTGGTCAAGGTGGACCGAGACGAGCTGTCCGACGACCTCAATGAACTCAAGAAAATGCTGCCAGTGCAACTGGAGCGGGCCTCGGCGCTCATGAGGGAGGCGGAGCGTCGGCTGAACACGGCGCAGACCCAGGCCAACGCCACCATATCCGATGCCCAGAGTCGAGCTGCGGACATCGTCAAGGAGGCCGGTGAGCAGGCCCGCTTCCTGGCCGGCCAGGAGAATGTGGTGGCCATAGCCCGGCAGAATGCCCAGACCATCATTGACACGGCCCAGGCCCAGGCAGATCGTCTGGTCCAGGGAGCCAATGGCTATGCCGCCCAGGTCATGGGCGAGCTTGACACCCAGCTGGACAAGATGGGTCAGGATGTGCGTGCCGGCCTGGAGGTTCTCCACCAGCGTGAGCAGGAGGCGGCGCGTAGCATGAACGCGTCAGCTCCGGACCAAGGAGAGGAGACGCAGGGATGAGCAGACCGGAGGATTCCCCCTGGGCGGTTTCAGTGGCTCAGGTGTCGACGCGAGCAGGGCAGAGCACCCGGGTGGACCGTGATTTTCCAGCCCCGGAAGGCATCGGCGACCAGGTGGTGGGCAT
>NZ_JBVPQK010000082.1:0-1675 GCF_058197115.1 Bifidobacterium sp. POST2/T3 (B1) | reverse complement strand
TACAAGGAGCCCGAACCAGAGCCGACCCATGGCAAGGAGGAGATTCTGGCCGAACAGGACGAGGCCAGCGGCCAGACCTATCCTCTGGTCAGCGGAGGCGCCTTTATGGATTTGGAGGCCCTCCTGCGTGACACCCTGGTGGAGGCCCTTCCCCTGCAGCCCCTGTGCCGACCCGACTGCCGGGGCCTGTGCCCCCAGTGCGGCATGGATCTGAATGACCATCCCGATCACCACCACGAGATAATGGACGACCGCTGGGCGGCCCTGGAGGGCCTGAAGCAGCGTCTGGAGCAGGAGGAGAACCCCGGCAGCGCCGGCCAGGCTGGCGAATGACCGGAGGTTGCGGTAGACTGCTCTACGCTTAAGCTCGAAGTATTCGATCGAAACAGAGGACAATATGGCACTGCCAAAGTACAAGACCTCGCGCGCCAACACCCATTCCCGGCGCGCCAACTGGAAGACCCAGGCCGCCGCTACGGTGACCTGCCCCAACTGCGGAGCTCCTGCGCTGCCGCACATGGCATGCCCCAGCTGCGGCATGTACCGCGGGCGCGTCTACCGCGACGCCATTCGCTCGCAGTTCAGCAAGTGAGCCGATCGGCGATCGACACGCAATGAGAGAACCCCGGCCATCGACGGGTGGCAGGGGTTTTTCCATATCATCAGACGGCAAGGCCGGGAAAGCGAGAAAGACCATATGCAGCAGGAGGAACAGGAGCAAGTGGATTCCGGCAACCAGGCGGCTGAGGATCTCTTCCAGGCCCTAGGTGGCAGGATCAGCCCGGAGTTGCTGGTGCACGCCCTGACCCATCGCTCCTTCGCCCATGAGCACCCAGGCATGCCCAACAACGAACGGCTGGAGTTCCTGGGCGACGCGGTTCTGGAACTGGTGGCCACCGAGACCCTATACAAGGTCCATCCGGACATGACCGAGGGCCAACTGGCCAAGATGCGGGCCAAGGCGGTCTCCGAGGAGGCCCTGTCGGCCATCGCCCGGGAGAAGCTGCATCTGGGGCAGTATATTCTTCTGGGCCGGGGAGAGAGCGAAAACGGCGGGGCCGACAAGGACTCCATACTCTGCGACACCGTCGAGTCACTGATCGGGTCGGTATTTGTGGAGCACGGCATCGAGGGGGCCAGGACCACCGTCCATACCCTTCTTGACGACACCCTGGCCGAGGTGGCCACCGAGGGGCCAGCACTGGATTGGAAGACCTCGATCACCGTCAAGGCCCACAAGCTGGGCTTGGGCGAGCCCCGGTACGCCATGGCGGTCTCCGGGCCGGAATACGCCCAGGTCTTCACCGCCGAACTGCGACTGGAGGACGGCGGGACCGTGATCGGCAAAGGCCGGGCCAGCAGCAAGCGGAAGGCCCAGCTGGCTGCTGCCGCCCAGGGGTGGAAGCGGCTGGACGATCAGGATCTGCTTGCGGCCCTGCGCGCCGAGCAATCAGCCTGAAGTTCGAGCCGGAATTCCGGCATGCGGTACTGCCGCCACGCCCCGACCAGACCCCTGTTTAGACTATGGGCATAACCCGGAGGTACGCCGTCACGAACGGCATAGGTGCCTCCTCCTGATCGGGAATCGTCCGCCCACCCCGCCGACGCTCCGACAGGTTCGTATTTCGACATGCACGGCCGCAGGTCGGCGCGCAGTCTGGAGGTCGAGAGGAAA
>NZ_JBVPQK010000081.1:0-10375 GCF_058197115.1 Bifidobacterium sp. POST2/T3 (B1) | reverse complement strand
CCGGCGATCTTGCCGGCATCCTTGGTGGCCTGGCGCTGAGCGTCGTTGAAGTATGCAGGGCAGGTGATGACCGCGTCGGTGACGGGCTCGCCCAGGTAGGACTCGGCGTCCCTCTTGAGCTTCATGAGGATCTGGGCCGAAATCTCCTGAGGGGTCCACTTCTTGCCGTCGATCTCGACGGACCAGTCGGTTCCCATGTGACGCTTGACCGAGCTGATGGTCCGGTCCACGTTGGTGACCGCCTGACGCTTGGCCACCTCACCGACCAGAATCTCGCCGGACTTGCTGAATGCCACCACCGACGGCGTGGTCCGCGCGCCCTCAGCGTTGACGATTACGGTGGGCTCGCCGCCCTCCAGGGTTGCAATGCAGGAATTGGTGGTTCCCAAATCGATGCCAACTGCACGTGCCATACTCGTTACCTCCTGATGAAATTGGGCGTAGGGTCTGACCCCGCACCTCGTCGTTCACGTTCTCCGCTCGCGCTTCGTTCGTGGTCCCGATGGCCGGCTCCCGTCGGCCCGGGCAAGCAGCCATCATGACCACTCCGAAACTTGAGCCTACATCACTCAACTTCCCGAGGCAAATATTATTCCCGTCATGGCACAAATTCATCAGGAGGATGCCCGAACCGGATCTGACCGACCAGAGGCCGGCAGAAAGACATCTACTTCTGCAGGCCCTTGGCCAGGCTCATCCCGGTGACTTGAAGACCGCCCTCGGTCACGTAGATGCCCAAGGCCTGCCCCGGCCGGTAAATCCGGGCATTCAGGGCCACCCCATCCACATAGAGGGTGGCTATGGTGTCGTCGACCACCAGTTGGAGGTGGTAGATGCGTCCGGCCTCCAGACGGATCGGCCTTTCAAGGCCTATGTTCATGACCGTGAACCAGGGGTCATTGGGCGACCCCTCGAATAGGTAACGCCCCTGCCCCACTTGGAAGTCATACTGGTAAGACCGCCCGGTCCCGGCCTCCTCCCGCAGGCGCAGACCGAAGGACCGGGTGCCCGGGGTGAATCTGACATCAGCTTCGAATGAGAAGAGGTCGGGGCAGTCGGAGTCAATGACCACCTCCTTCCTCTCATGAGATGCCTGAATGTCCACATCGTCCAGGGGAGTGCGGGGGTTGAAGGCGGCCCAGAGGGTATCCACCGGCCTCACACCCAGGGACCCATCCTCCCTCTGATAGACCTCGTGGGGAACGAAGGTCCCGCCCCACTCATAGTTGTTCCTGTCGTCGTCGCCTGCCTTGGTCCCCACCCAGCCGAAGAGGACCCGTCTACCGCCCAGCTCGAAGGTACGACCCGCATAGTATCCGCTCCCGTCGAAGGCGTCATCCACAGGGGCTGTCCACGGTCCTTCCAGGCTATGCGACATCCGGTAGGTCATCCCATGTCGGTCGCTGTATTCGGTGACGATGTGGTACCACCAGTCCCCGATTCTGAATAGGTCAGGCATCTCATGCATGGTGTAAAGACCGGGGGCCCAGAAATCCCCGCCGAACTCCCAGTGAACCAGGTCGTCGGAAGTGAATTTGACCGTCCGGCCTGTCTGCATGGTCTTGGGCCCCTTCTTCCGCGCTCCCAGGATGAGCAGGTAGTTACCGGCCTGCTCGTCCCTGACCACCATTGGGTCTCGCCAGTCGTCGGGGTCGTACCCGTGCTGGGGGGCGATGGAGGGGGCCTGGTCCAACTTCCTCCAATGGCGGAGATCCTGGCTGACGGCCTGCATGAGGACCTGAGAGGCTTTGCCCTCGGCCGGATAATCACGGTTGAAACCCGTGTAGAAAGCGTGGTATCCGTCCGGTCCCTCGAAGACGCTGCCAGCGAAAATGAACTGGTCCTGGTCTCCGTCACCGCCCCTGGGTATGGCGGTGCCACAGTCCTGGTAATGGACGAAGTCCCTGGTGGTGGCCAAGTCCCAACCGAAGGGTTGCCCGAATGGGGCCGGGTCGCGGGTGTCCCGCTGATGGAAGAGGAAGAACTCATCGCCTTTCCCATAGGGCATGCAGTCCCCAAACCAGGTGCCTGGGAATTGATAGTAGAGCTTATTCATGTTGACCCTTTCATATCGCCGATGATCCATACGTCCGGGCCGCGCATCTTCCTCGACGACCCCGGCAGGATCCCCGCCAGTTGTTTAAGCGGTTAAGCAACCATTATAAAAGTGCCTACGCCGCTGTCAAACGGGATGGCGACCCGGCAAGTAGTCGGACAGGAGTTTCCACAAGAAGCGGAACGAATGGCATGAGATAGCCACAGAGAAGACCGGGTAATTTCTGCCCCCGGGGCGGAGGCAACAGAGGATCAGATCCGGGCTATGGAATCCCTGACGACCAGAGGGCAAGGAACCAGTTGCGGCTCGAGGCCGCCAGAGCCAGCAGCCGGATGGTTAGTCGAACCGTCCCCCCTTGCCATGAGCGCACGTATTCCCAATCTCCCCAGGTCATACTGGGGCAGGCCCACGGTAGTCAGAGCCGGGTGGAGGTGGGCGGATATCACCTCCTGATTGTCGAAGCCGACCACGGATATATCATCGGGAACCCGCCGCCCATATTCACGTAGGGCATCATAGAAGCCCATGGCCGTGCGGTCGTTGTGGCAGAAGACGGCCGTGGCACCGGTAGCCATCACCTCGGGCATGGCCCGGTAGCCCGACTCCTGGTCTGCCTCCTTCTCGCGGATCACCAAGGAGGGGTCGTAGGCCACACCAGCCTCGGACAGCGCCTGCCGGTAGCCCTTGAGCCGACCCACGGAGGCCGGGGTCCGGGCGCTGGCGTTGATGAAGGCGATCCGCCGGTGGCCGGCCTGGAGCAGTAGGCGGGTGGCGCTGAGCCCTCCACCGACCTCATCCGGGACCACGGCTGGCAGACGGCCCAGCCGGTCGTAACAGTTGACTAGCACTGCGTTTACACCGGCCAGCCCCGCAGGAGCGTCGACCCGTCGGTGGACCCAGCTGGAATAGACCAGTCCCTCCACCCGGCGTTCCAACATAAACTCGAAAGCCCTCTCCTCTATTTTCCTGTCCCCGCCCGTGTCCACGACGAGTAGAATCTTCCCCTGCCTCCACGCCTCATCCTGGGCACCGCGAATCACCTGACCGGCGAATGGTGAGGTGGCGACCCCGTCGCTGATAAAACCGATCAAATCGGAATGCCCCCTGGCAAGCCCACGCGCCAGGGCGTTGCGGCGGTAACCAAGTTCGGAGGCCACCCTGCGGACCCTGTCGCGGGTGGCTTGGGGAATACGGGCCTTGGGGTCATCATTGATAGCCCACGAGGCAGTGGCGACCGAGACCCCGGCGGCTCGGGCAATATCCTGAAGAGTGACCATGTCCATTCATTCTAGACGGGCACCATTGCCTACCACTGATTGCAAGCGACGGCAACGAACCGATAGGCGTGAGCAAGGAGTATGCGGGGAGGTCCACGATATATGACATAACACGCAGAGCCGGGGGTATCGATCTCTACCATATTGTGGCCCTTCATTCGCCCAAGCCGGTCTTGGCTGGGACCCGCCGTGGGTGCTCAATGCGGCCCTGTCCCAGATAATCAGCCCGAACCCCACTACCAACGGCGCGCTGTTCCGCCAGCCTCGGTCATCGACCGTCCCAGCGTTTTATGATGCATCCATTGTCATCATCAATCTCTACCATGGTCAGCGTCCATACAGATAGACCGACGAAGGTCAGACGAAAAAAGCGAGTATATATGCACCAGACACCATCATGGCTGGACGAAGCAGTCTTCTACGAAATCTATCCTCAAAGCTTCTACGACAGCAACGATGACGGCATCGGTGACATACCGGGCATCACAGCCAAGTTGGACTACATTTCATCCTTGGGTTGCAATGCCCTGTGGATCAACCCCTGCTTTGACTCCCCGTTCAAGGACGCAGGCTACGACGTCAGGGACTATACCAAGGTGGCGCCCCGCTACGGAACCAACCAGGACCTGGTCGACCTCTTCGGACAGGCCCATCAAAGGGGAATCCATGTCCTGTTGGACCTGGTTCCCGGGCACACCAGCGAAGAACACGCTTGGTTCGCCAGCAGCGGGCGGACCTCCCGCAACGAGTACTCCGACCGCTACATCTGGACGGACAGCAGCTTCGAGGGCTACCCCGGCATGCCCTTCATAGGCGGTGAGGCTCCCAGGGATGCCGCCTACATCCTCAACTTCTTCAAGTGCCAACCAGCCCTCAACTATGGATTCGCTGCAAGGGACCGCTCCTGGCAGCAGTCACCCGACGACCCGGGTCCAACAGCCACGCGCCAGGCCATGATCGACGTCATGCGCTTCTGGCTGAGTCAGGGTTGCGATGGCTTCAGAGTGGACATGGCCGACTCTCTCGTCAAGAACGACGACAAGGAAAAGACGGCCACCATCGACACCTGGCATCGCCTTTTCGAGCCGATCAGGAAGGAATTCCCCCAGGCAGCATTCGTCTCTGAATGGGGCAAGCCCTGGCAGTCCCTGGAGGCTGGCTTCGACATGGACTTCTACCTGAATTGGCGGTGGGCAGGCGTACCAAACGGTTACAACTTCCTGACACGCAACACTGAAGACGAGCTGGAAGGGCCTGACGATGCCAGCTACTTCAAGGCAGACAGCAAGACCGGCATATCAGACTTCCTGGCTGATTACCTTCCCCAATACCTGCGTAGCCGAAATCTGGGAAGCTTCTGCTTCATTACCTGCAACCACGACACCACCCGCCTAGCGCCCCGTCTGACCCCCGAAGAAATCAAGGTGGCTTATGGAATGTTCCTGACCATGCCAGGGGTCCCTTTCATCTACTACGGTGACGAAATCGGAATGCGCTACCAAACCCTGCCCACCAAGGAGGGCGGCTATCACCGGACAGGTTCCCGCACCCCCATGCAGTGGGACAGCTCGGCTAACAGAGGGTTCTCCAAGGCCGACCCGACCGAACTCTATCTGCCCGTGGACGGGAGTCCCGACGCCCCGAACGTGGCCGACCAGGACGGAGACCCGGAATCACTCCTGACCTTCATCAGACAGATGACCACCTTGAGGAGTGGGCACCAGTCCCTGAGACCGGGCGCCGACTTCGCCGTGGTCCACGCCCCCAGGCATGGCCGTTCCTTCGCTTACACCCGCACCCAGGGCGACGATCGCCTCCTGGTGGCTCTCAATCCCAGCCGGCAGGAGGAGGACCTCCCACTGAGTCTGGCCAGCGTCGGTGCCATCGACCATATTCCCCGCCCCCTGGTCATGGTAAATAGCGATCTTTCCCAAGGCACCCTGGCCCTGAGGGGACAGAGTTTCGCAGTTCTGGCCCTGTAAATCAAAACCCCTCACAAACCGGTTGCTCATTCCTAGAGGTACTGGTCAAACCCGGCCCGCTGCATCTCCTCCCCGTTTCGGGATCGGGCAGCGGGTCGGATGCTCCCGTATCCGCGGAATCCGTGCAGTCCAGGAACAACCTACAATCGCCCCCTCCTTATGACTGGTTGCGGTCCCCTCCGATATTGAGACCCTCTGTGGCCAGGTCGAAGACCTGGTCATAGTCTGCACCCGCAAGGGAGAGGTCCGCCTCAGGCGAGAAACCGCCGTCACTACCCGGCGATATACCAGTGGCCAAATAGACCGTGGTCAGACCGCTGCGGTTGCCTCCGATGATGTCCGCACCGCGGTCGTTGCCCACCATGACTGTCCTGTCCGGATCGGCCCCTTCTGCGTCCAGGGCCATCCGGAAGAAGGCGGGATCGGGCTTCTTCACCCCACAGTCGCTGGATATAAAGATCCGGTCCAGGTGCGGACGCAGGCCGGTCAAGTCCAACTCGGGATCCGTGTAGGAGGCCTGTGCATTGCTGACTAGAACGACCCGCAGCCCCGCCGATTTCAGAGCTTCCAAGAGGTCAAAAGCACCCGGGTATGGCCTGAGAAGGGTGGTGGTGGCCTTTCTGAAGGACCAGGCCAGGTCGTCTACATCACGCCAATCGTGGGGTAGACCAGCCTGATCAAAGAGGGCGGCGAAGACCTTACGGACCTCCACCTCACCGACCTCGGAACGGCGGTCCGCCTCAGCTTGTAATGGGGCCTGAATCCGCTTGAAATCCCTCCTGACAGCTGTGGCATCAGGCCAGATGTCACAGCGGGAGTGGAAATACTCCCAGAGGTACTGCCATCCTTCAGGTCCATCCTCGTCGGTCCTGATGTCCAGAAGGGTCCCATAGAGGTCGAAGAAGACCGTGGTGAATCGCTGTGGCATAATGTCCGCCCTTTCGCGTCCTCAATATAGTCGGCATCGGCCACCCGCCGATGCAAGATCCCCGCCACTGCGATATTCCGGCTCGTCATTCCCGCACGCCAGAGATGCAACGGCCAAGAAGCAGTCAGGCTCCGCCGCCATCACCGCACCTCACACGCCTGCACGAATGGGGCCGAAAACACTGTGAACTCTGATTGCGTCCCCGTTTGGATTGTACGGCATGGGCCAGTCGGTTTTAGTTTTAATAAGTGTCATTCCAGTACTCGGTCCTTGCAGCAACGTTGTCAGCATTGACTTTGATTCTCATGATAGCCTCGCCCAAGCCCGCACAGAGTCTTAAAAACCAGCCATACCTGCCTAGTTGATCCGGTCGACAGATGCGTTCATCCAGCGCATCGTTTTGAGCTACCGCCACCATATCTGCGCTGACTCCGCAGCCCTTCATTAGATCCTGGTCGGTGAGGACGATGCCCCCACCTCGTAATGGGCTCTGAGCACTGGTACCCCCCGCAGGCGACAAACTCCGAGGCGGCCCTGGTGTTTTTTGCCTTGGAGCTGTTACCTATGGCGCGGAAACCAGTCAAGACCCTCATCTGGATCTACCAGTGGCAAATCCGAAGGCACAAGTGCCTGGGACAGAAGATGACGGTATGGTCCAGGATGGAAGGCCCTCCGAATCTTCAGCAGTTCCAAGTCTCTATCACATTGTTGCCCTTGTACTGGGAAAGGACACTGTAGTGGGCCGTGTCCAGGCGGAACTTGCAGGCGTCATCTGCCTGCAGGCTCAACCACTGGGTCGTCAGAATCCGCAGAATATGGGCGTGGGCCACCAGAAGGACTTGCCGCCCCTGATTGACCAAAGGCTCCAGCCTGGCCACCAGCCGCCCAGCCCGAAGGGCCACCTGGTTCAGAGTCTCCCCCGGTCCGTTTCTGACCGTCACATGTTCTCCGGACGGAAGGGTGTCCTGCCAGGTCCCATCCATGTCCGATCCCAGAGCCTGAGTGCCGTCGCGCCACAGGTTCCACTCACGACCGGCCAGACGCGACACCTCCTGTCTGGTCCGCCCTTCTGCCCGTCCGTAGTCCCATTCAGCCAGGTCATCACATATGGTCATTCTGTCAAAACCTGCCAAGCGGGCCGTGTCCTGGGCTCTCTTCAGCGGTGATGCATACACGTATTCCGGTTCGAACCCGTCCGGGAAAGCCCGTCTGAGCCTTTCCCCCGCCTTCCTGGCTTGATCCCGCCCCTCCCCCGTGAGGGGTATGTCCGTTTTCCCGGTGTGCTGTCCCGACAGGCTCCATGCAGTCTGACCATGGCGCAGCAGGACGACGCGTCCTTTGCTGCGAGCTCCTTCACTCGCGATTGGCTGTGAAACTGTCATGTACCTATTCTACCTTCGCCCCCTGCGGTACCGGAAAGCAACACCATCCGTATGGACCACGACGGCCCCCAGTATCAGGCACAAGCGGTGCAGTGTGGGATAATGGCATCATGACTAGTGCGATTGGGCCTTCCAAGGACGGTGCTGATGCCATCGTCGAACGTTTCCACGCAATAGACGACAAGGTACGCGATATGACTTCTTCAGTTAAATCTGACCCAGACTCCCTCACCGACAAGGTCATCAAGTGGGTCTTGCCATCCCTTGCCGGCTACCTAGCCGGCAAGATATTCCAATCAGTCTGGGACAATGCACAGACCCGACGTAATGGGGGGCTCGAGTCCGAAGAGGGGCAGCAGCAGGGGGCTATAGCCAGCCTGGCCTTCGCTGTCCTTTCAGCCGCCCTCACCACCCTGGTCTCGGGAGTGATCGACCGGGGGTCCCAGGCATTCGTGGACCGCCGTCATCAACGCCGTTAGGGTTGAATCAGTCAGGGACTGTTGCAGAGCGGCCCATCGGGCAGAACGGAATCGGTGCCGAAGCCGTGTGGGCGATAATGTGAGCTGGCTCTTTTGTGTGTCGCACCCTCTGACAGCAGAGTAAGCCTATGACAGGTGCAACTCTCACACGAGGGAACCTTCTGACAATACCGGTTCAAACCCGATGACCAACGAGATTATCCGAGTGCTCACGGGAGACGGTCCATCAGGCGTTTCACCGAGCCGTCCAGTGAGCGACAATGATGTCCAAGCGCTGGAAGAGACGACACAGCATGCGGCCCCGGATATTCGGAGAACCGCTACCCTGAGTTGGGCGCTGAAGGCAGACCTAGGACGAACGAACCGAGCGAGCCCTGGCCGATTTCGATGAGGTAGTCCAGCGTTACTATAGAGACATTGGGAAGACGGACACCCCTCACAGAACCTATAGCGCCATCATCGCAGATCATGCTGTGGATTCCGAGTCGGCCCATGAGCCGATGCTCCTATCCATCGAAGGCAAGGCTTCCACCTGGACCGTTGACCGTCGGCCTGCAAAGTCGGGTGCCAGAGGCGGATTGGCAACAGATAGAAGAGGGCTTTCCTGACAAGTTACAGGCCGGGTGCAGGGGAAATTTGAAATGGTATCGATGATCCAAGCTGACAGACAGGCCACTACAGGAATAGGGAATAGTAAGAAGCATATGAAAATAGAGATTATAAAGAGGAAGCCCAGCACAACCGACCCGATGCACTGGACTTCCCCTTCGTAAATGGCGTGGCTTATAGCCCCTCTTCCCCGATCGCGGCTTAGCACGGCGATCCTGCCCATGCAGGCGATCATAAAGGGTTGGGTCATGACTGGCCAGATGGCAGATTCCGCAGAAGCCACAGCGAGAGACCCAGCGCTTCGCCCCTCGTTCGATATAGCTCCGCGGCCCTAGCAACCTTTGCCTGGTCGTGGTACGTGATTTTGGGGCTGCCGGGGGACGCCGGTGGGGAACAAAATAACGCATAGTAACTGACCCTGCAACTATGGGAAAAACTGCTTTCCAGCAGTTTTATCGGCCTTCCCCACCGATTCCCGATTGTCTGTTTCAAAGATCCGGTAGGCACTGTGACAGTACAGCACGGAAGACCACAGGATTTAGAAGACATCGTTGCCCGCGCTCACATAGAGCTGATACCACTCCTCAGCAGACAGTTCTACATCCGCCCCGGAGGCCATTTCAGCAATCCTGGACGGGTTCATGGATCCGATGATGACCTGCATCCCGGCCGGATGACGGAGTATCCAAGCGACTGCAATGGCGTTCTTACTGACGCCGTGTTGATCTGCGATCTTGGCAAGGCAGTCGTTGAGCTCAGGGAACTTCGGGTTGTCGATGATGACCCCTTCGCCGGTCCCACTCTGGAAAGGACTCCATGCTTGAATAGTCATGCGCTTGAGGCGGGAGTAAGCCAAAATTCCCCCGTCGTGGTCTAGACTGGCCTCGTCGGCCATATTCACATGAATCTCCTGGCGAATCATACCGGTATGGCCAAGGCCGAACTGCAACTGGTTCACCTGAAGTTTCTGATCCAGGTCACACTGAAGCAGCTCTATCTGCATGGGATTGACGTTGCTGACCCCGAAGTGGCGGACGCGGCCTGAAGATTGAAGCTCATTGAAGGCCTCGGCCAACTGGTCCAGCTCGACTAGGGTGTCGGGCCGGTGCAGAAGAACAAAGTCCACGTAGTCAGTCTGCAGGTTCTCGAGCTCCTGCTCCATGGCCTCCAACAGGTGCTTCTTGGAAAAGTCATAACGGGTGACCCTGCCGCTCTCCTTATCTCGGAAGATGCCAAATTTAGTCTGTATACCGACATCCTCCCTTTTCACGCCGCAGTCCTTCAAGGCCTGGCCCAGCATGGTGCTGCACAGACCATCGTGATAGCAGTCTGCGGTGTCAAAGTAATCAATGCCGGCATCCAGTGCCGCCTTTACAATCTCTGATGCCTCCTGCCTGGTCTTGTTGTCAATCCTCATGGCCCCAAGGGCTACGCTAGAGAATTCGAGGCCAGAAGTACCCAATTCGATCGTCTTCACTGTCATCTCCTTTGTTGTCAGGTTCTTCTCACTCTAACAAGGGCCGGTGTCTTGTTTGTAGGACGGAGCAAGAATCGAGGCGATGAAGGCTGAAAACTGGCGCAATGTGGGCTATAGGAACTAAACGCGTTGTTTATGTTGGGGGTTTGGCCTTGTGGCTGTAAGCGTGTTGGGTGGTTGTTAAT
>NZ_JBVPQK010000080.1:0-10442 GCF_058197115.1 Bifidobacterium sp. POST2/T3 (B1) | reverse complement strand
ACCTTCGCCCTGGTCCTGCTGGGCCGTATTCTTGAGGCCATAGGCACGGGAACCATGTGGCCCGTTCTGCAGATCACTGTCTTCTCCATCTATCCGCTGGCCAAGCGTGGCATGGCCATGGGCACCGTGGGCCTGGCCATGAGCGTGGCTCCGGCCATCGGCCCCACCCTGGGCGGATGGCAGACAGATGCCAACGGCTGGCGTTCCATCTTCCTGACGCTGAGCATCTGCGGGGCCGTGGCGCTGCTCCTGTCCATCTTCGGCCTGCGCAACTTCGGCCAACGCGACACCAGCGTCAAGGCGGACTTCTTCTCGGTGGCCCTTTCCATCTTCGGATTCGGCGGACTCATGTTCGGCTTCACCAACATCGAGAACTTCCCCATCACCTCCTTCATGACCTGGCCCTTCATGCTGGTCGGCCTGATTGGGATCATCTGGTTCGTTCTTCGCCAGCTCCACCACGACAAGCCCCTGCTGGACCTGCATGTGCTGCGGATCAAGAACTTCACCGTAGGCACCATCATCGCATCCATGTCCTTCTTCGCCTTCAGCTCGGTCACCGTCATCCTGCCCATGTACATCCAGACTGATCGCGGCTTCTCTGCCACCATGAGCGGTCTGGTTATGCTGCCCGGAGCCATCGGCACCGCCATAGCCCAGTTCTTCGGCGGCCGCCTGCTGGACCGCTGGGGAGCACGGCCCGTGGCCATGACGGGCTGCTCGGTCCTGCTGCTGGGCACCATCGCCATGAGCCTGATCGGCGCCAATACCTGGATCGGTTTGGTCTCCATCTGCCAGTTCATCCGCCAGATCGGCATGGGCTTCACCCTGATGCCCTTGACCACCTGGTCCCTGAACAACCTGGCTCCCAAGGACGTTTCAGCCGGTTCAGCCGTCACCAACACGGCCCGGCAGATCGCCGGCGCTGTCGGCGCACCCATCCTGGTCATCCTCATGGAGACCATCACCACCCTGCGACACAACGCCATGGGCGGCGGTCACTCCACCCAGATCGCAGCCAACATCTTCGGCGTGCAGTGGGCCCTGCGCATCTCGGCACTGATCTGCCTGGGCATGGTTCTGCTGGTCTACTTCGGCGTTCGTGGAAACGGCGCCGGCTCCGGCCGTCAGATGACCCGCATGCTCCTGCGCCACATGCACATCATCCACACCGAAGCCCCTGCCGTCACAGCCTCCACCGCCGACACCAAAACCCAGGACTGATCACCTGGTGGTTTTACGGGCTATGACTTGCGATCCGATAACAAGATCCTGGGGTGCCGTAGCTCTGCCTCCGATACGTCCCAGGACGCGGTCGACGCAGGTTTGCGAAATCCACCCTAAGCAGGAATCCATGGTAGTAAGCGGCGTCTGCAGATAAGCTGACTCCTCGATGTTGTCGAACCCGATGATCTGAACCTGGTCAGGTACGGCTCTGCCATATGCAGTCAGTGCTGACAGTGCACCGATAGCCAGCTGATCATTGAGCGCGACCACCCCGTCGAAGGGTACGCCCGCTTCTAATATTCGTTGCATGGTCAGGTACCCGCTACCCAAGGTCCAGTCATAACCGGTTACACCCAGAAGCCGGTCATCCAGCTGCAGTCCTCGTGCGTGAACTGCCTTCAGCACACCTTGCATCCTTAGCTCGGCATTGCCTTCGATTGCAGCCTCCAACTGATTCTGGTCGAGCGGCGCATGCAGGCCGATGACCGCCAGCGAGCGCACCGACCGATCAAATAGATACTCTGCGGCCATCCGAGCTGCCTCGGCATCATCGACCATGACATGATCCGCCACCCCATGGGTAGTCCGTGCGCCTACGCAAACCAAGGGGTAGCGCACATCCAGATCCTCCACGGCGAACCGCTCAAGCTCCGACATGGATAGGATGATGCCGTCGCTGATAGTGCTGTTAAAAGAGGCCAAAATCTCATGCGCCCCCTTGGCAGACCCCTCGGCATATGTGCTGACATATACCGCATAGTCCCGCAGGCGAGCGCTGTCGATGACCCTATTAGCCAATTCGGCCAGATAGGGAGGTGTCAGCGACGGCACAGCCAGCGTAATGATACCGGTTTTGTTCCGATGCAAATTACGGGCTGCGGCATTGACCTTGTATCCCGATTCGTCGATCACCTGCTGCACCCGCTCACGGGTCGCATTGGACATACGGCCATTGCCATTGATCACATTGGACGCGGTCTTCAGCGAGACACCGGCCTTGCTGGCCACCTCGCGCAGGGTGATCCGTTTACCTGGACGTCCTTCATCCGTAGCCATAGGCACCCCCTAGAATGCAACAACCTCCAAGGCACTATGGCGATCAGATCTATTGACGGGTGACCACCACACCATGCACTCCTATAGTGTACCGATTGCCGGATAAACCACCCCCACCACACCGGAGCGCTCGTTGAATCACCAAGGCCTCACCCATGGTGGACACGTCTCTGACAACTGTCGACCCCCGGTTGAAATAGAAATGATAACGGCCTTTTGGCCCGGATCTGATCAGGTGCACCAACCGCGGGTCGCCGTCACGTCCATTATGCAACCCTGCCCCTGCTGCGCCGCTGAGGAAATCAGGAGGAACAATCCGATTGATCACCGAGACCAGCGATTCCTTGGCGAAGCCCGTCCCCAGATAGAGAACTCGGCCCTGACCGTACCCATGAATGGTCACCGCAGGTTTCCCAGCCATGTCGAGATCATAGGAGCGACGTCCTTGGTAACGAGCCAGCACCCTTACCGAATCCTCTACGCTCACGGGCTCGTTGACCCATATATGGCCTTCAATGCCCTCTGATACCAGGATGGATCCACCGCCTTGGTCACTCGTGCCCAAGGCGATCATCTCCTGGGAAGCAATACCTGTCAAATCACGCAAAACCGCAGGATATCCGCCCAAGCCAACATGCATATGGTCGTCCATAATGCCACTGGCGAAGTCCACCACCAGCCGGCCACCCCCGCGCACATAGTCGCGCAGACGGTCGGCTTGCTGCTGATCCAGCAGAATCAGGGCCGGCAACACCACCACGTCATAGCGCTCCCACTGCCCTTTCAATGGCATCACATCCGCCCTGAAACCAGCATCAAGCAGAGCCTGATACCAGGTATAGACCTGCTGCCAATGGTCTACAGAGCAATCAGGCAGAGTCGAATCAGCCATAGACCACTGGCAATCGGCATCAAAAAGTAGGACCATGGTCGAGGGTTCCAATTGAGTCCCGGCTAATCCACTCTGGGAGAGTCTGCGCAGAATGCCCCCCAAATCGGCAACCTGTGCATAAATCGCCGAATCCGGCCCTGCGTGGGGGATCATGGCCGAGTGGAAGGCCTCCGCTCCAAAGGCGGACTGCCGCCATTGGAAGAAGTTGACTGCATCCGCCCCCATAGCTACGTGTGCCAGAGCGTCCCGGATCAGTTCGCCTTGACGCTTGGAAGCGTTGAAATTGCGCCAATTGACGGCTGATGTGGAATGCTCCATCAGACACCAAGGATGACGTTGGGCATAGGCATCCACCAGTGAATCCGAGCAGAGCAGCTCATCTAGGTGTCCAGGTCCATGGGCGAAATAGTGGTCGTTTGCCACGAAATCGACCTGGTGGGACCAACGCTCATAATCAAGGACGCATTGGTCTGTCGAGACCATGAAGTTGGTAGTCAGCGGTTTATCGGGGGTGAGCTCCTGCAGCTGATCACGTTCGGCACAGAAAAAATCCATCAGCGCGTCTGAGCAGAATCTACGGAAATCCAGACGCAGCGCCGGATTGATAAAGGCATCACGCACGCCAGCATGTTCAGGCAGGGGAACTTGATCGAAGTTCTGCAGACGCTGGGACCAGAAATCGTTGCCCCAGGCTCGGTTGAGCTCCTCGATGCTGCCATAGCGCCGGCGACACCAGCTTTGGAAGGCCTGTAAAGCATCCTGCGAGTAGTCAGCAGCGTTGTTCCATCCATATTCATTGCCTACATGCCAGGCAACCACAGTCGGATTGTCGCGGAAGTGCTCGCCCATGACCCTGCAAAGGCGGAGGGCATAACGTCGAAAAACAGGTGAGGTGGGCCTCCAGGATTGTCGGGCTCCCGGATGAACGAGCGTTCCATCCGCCTCCACGGGCAACACCTCAGGATGTGCCTGGTAAAGCCAGTATGGGGCCGTAGCTGTAGCCGAAGCCATATCTACGGCGATACCGGCTTCCCCGAGCAAGGTCACCACCCGATCCAGCCATCCGAAATCCCAGACTCCGTCGCTGGGCTCCAGACGTGCCCATGAGAAAATGCCCAGTGTCACCATGGTGACACCGGCCCGTTTCATCAGCGCAACATCTTCGGCCCATACCTGCTCTGGCCATTGGTCCGGGTTGTAATCCCCGCCGAACCAGATTCCTCCCGAATGACCGTCGGGCTCCTTCGGCCATCGGTAAGGTCTATATTGTTGGAGCTGCCGACGGTCATGGTTGTCCGTTCTGCTCATGCTCAATCC
Organism: Bifidobacterium sp. POST2/T3 (B1); assembly: GCF_058197115.1. Classification (NCBI taxonomy): domain Bacteria; kingdom Bacillati; phylum Actinomycetota; class Actinomycetes; order Bifidobacteriales; family Bifidobacteriaceae; genus Bifidobacterium; species Bifidobacterium sp. POST2/T3 (B1). The sequence goes on along the minus strand of NZ_JBVPQK010000080.1, from coordinate 5,950 downwards.
CGTCTGCGTGTTTCTGCTATTCCTTGACTGCACCAGCAGCCAAGCCGGACTGCCAGTATTTCTGCAACAGCAGGAAGGCGACGATGATGGGAATGATAGTGACCAGGCTGCCCGTCACCACCAGGTTCTGAATGGCATGGGCACCAGCTGTCGATGCCTGATCCTTCCAATTGTTGAGCCCGATTGTCAGCGGGTACCAATTGGAATCCTTGAGCATGATCAAGGGCAGGAAGTAGTTGTTCCAGGTAGCCACAATAGTGAAAAGCGCCGTTGTTACGATACCGGGGGCCAGCAAAGGCAGGCTGACCTGCCAGAACGTACGAAACTCCCCAGCTCCGTCGACCCGGGCTGCCTCCAGCAGCTCGGTAGGCACTGCCTGGTCGGAAAAGATCCACATCAGGTATAGACCAAAGGGCGAGATCAGACTGGGGATGATCATGGCCCAAGGCGTATCAGTCAGGCCGATCTTGGCGAAAAGGAGGAACTGAGGCACAGCCAGAGCGATGCCTGGCACGCTGATAGCTCCGATGACTACAGCAAAGACAAGACGACGGCCAGGAAAGCGGAACTTGGCCAGGGCATATCCACCCAGTACGGCCAGTAAGGTGGCGCCACCGGCTCCCACAACCACGTAAAGCAGGGTGTTGAGCAGCCAGCGCCCGAAGATTCCGCCCTCATAGGTGAACACCTCACGCAGGTTATCCCAGAGGGCGAACTTGTGTCCAAAGGCCAGACCGAAGGTGCCAATGAAGTCCGACTGGGTCTTTGTGGCATTGATAACCAGCCAAATCAAAGGAAACAGGCAGTAGAGTGCGAATATCCCTGCAACGAGAGTCAACAGCCAGCTGCGCCGCGGATTGTCCGGATTGGAAAACCCCGTTCGAGCTGCCCTTCGACGTTCCGCGCGTTCATCACGTGCGACGCGTCGAGCACGCATACGCTCAGCCTTGGCCCCGTCGGTAGTCCTCGAATCAACCGTGCTCATTGCATCTGCTCCTTCATACCCCTGAGCTGGACGGCGTAGGCAGCGACCATGGTAATGATGGCCATGACGATGGCCAGGGCCGCCGCGTAATTGCTCTGACCGCCCATGAAGCTCAGGTTGTAGGCATACATGTTGGGGGTGTAATAGGTGGTGATCGCGTTACCTGGAACCATGGTCTGCAGGACCGAGGGCTCATTGAAGAGCTGGAAACTGCCGATGATGCTGAAGATGACCGTGATCACCAGGGAGCTCTTGAGCTCAGGAACCTTGATGCTGCGCACGATCTGCCACTCCGATGCTCCGTCAATGGCCGCTGCCTCATAGAGCGAGTGCGGCACAGTCGACAGGGAGGAATAGAAAATCAGCATGTTGTAGCCCGTAAACTCCCAGGTGTTGATGTTGCCGATGGCGGCCAGAAGCACGCTGGGCTGCAAAACGTCGATATGCGTGCCCAGCCATTGATTCAAGGAACCTACCATTCCGTACTTGGTGCCATAGATGAACCCCCACATCAGCGCTGCTACCACAGCCGGCACTGCATAGGGCAGGAAGGTGGTGATTCTGAAGAAGCGCGTGCCATGCAGCTTGAGTGAGTCCAGGGCCAGCGCCATCAATGCCGCCAGGAGGAGCATGATGGGCACCTGGACCACGGTGAAGAGCGCCACACGGCCAACTGATGACCAGAACTGCCCGTCTTTGATCAGCCTGGCGTAATTGGCCAAGCCCACAAAGACGTTCCCTCCGATCATGCGCTTCTCGTACAGACTCAGGTAGATGGCATAGAGCACCGGCAGGACGAAAACGAACACGAAGACCAGAACAAAGGGTCCCATGAACTTCCATCCACGCCAGTCAGGCCTGTGAGGCCGCTCCCCAATGCGACTCCCACCGGTTCCGCCAGGGCCTTGAGCCCGCGCAGGGGCCGGAACCCGCGCAGTCGAACCTTCGGCTTCACTCATAATGCCTCTCCTTCTTTCCTGTCGCTGCCCGGAGACGGCCATGGTCAGCCGCCTCCTTCATCACTCACTTATTGACCTGATACCCCTGCTGGTTGCCGTGATCCACCAGTTTCTGCTGATAGTCCTCAAAAGCCTTCTCCAGCGTGGTCTGCTTCATGTATGCCTTGCCAATGGAATCTCCATAGGTTGACTGGGCGAAGGGGTTGTAGGGCAGATACTGGAACTTGGAAACTTTGAGGTTGGCTGCATCGGTCAGCACCTTGTTGACTTCCTGACCTCCGAAGTACTCGTTCTTCTTGCTGGTGAATTCAGTCGAGCTCAGGATGCGTTTCAGCGAGGGGAAGCTGCCCTGGTCAGCCATGACCTGAGCTCCCTCGCCGTGCGTCAGGTATTCTGCGAACTTCCAGGCGGCCGCCTTGTTCTTAGCTTTCTTGGGCACAACAAGAGCCGAACCGCCGTCTTCCGCGGACACTTTGTCTCCCTCTTTCCACTGGGGCAGAGGTGCTACCCTCCAGTTGCCCTTCTGGTCGGGTGCGCCGGACTCCAAATTGGTGGGCATCCAGGCGCCGATGGTCAGCGAGGCCACCGACCCATCATTAAGAGCCCTGTTCCAGTCATCAGACCAGTTGGCGGTCTTGGTATCGAGCAGGTCTTCGTCGATCAGCTTCTGCTGAAAGTCGATATACCGCTTCATACCGGCATCCTTGGTCATGTTGATGGTGATCTTGTCACCATCGACCTTCCATGGGTGGGCCCCAGCCTGCCAGGCCTGTGCGGTGAATGGCTGATAGGCGTTCTTATCACCGGCATTGTTGGTGATGTAGGAACCCACAGCTCGGATCTTCTTGGCATCCTGGTAGTACTCATCCCAGGTCTTTGGGGGCTCGGGAATACCAGCCTTGTCGAAGACCGCCTTGTTGTAGAAGAAAACCTCGGGACCGGCATCAATGGGCAGAGCATAGGGCTTGCCGTCGTACTGGACCTTGTTCCAAGGCCCTGGGGTGAAGTCGTCAGCAAACTTGTCAGCCCCGTAATCCGACAGGTTTTCCAAGTTATCTTCAATCGCAAACTGCTGGACGGTAGGATCCTCCAGCATGGTGACATCAGGGATGCCCTTGCCTGCAGCGACTGCATTGGACAAGGCCACCTGCGTGTCACCGGCAGTGCCCGTGTTGTTGTACTTCACAGTGATGCCGGGGTTGGCCTTTTCAAAAGCAGCAATGGTCTCCTTGATACCATTGCCCCAGCCCCAAAAGACTATGCGCCCCGAGGCCTTGCTGGTGTCCGCTGGCTTCGATGTTGATCCAGACCCACTGCTTCCACAGGCAGCGAACGAGGCCAAGGCGACCATGGTGACGCCCATGGTCAGGATTTTCCTTGCAGAATTCATGATGAACCTTTCGATAATTGTAAAAACCACGTCCTTGATAAGGTTTTGACGCCCTACTCCTTCCAACGATTGATACAACTGTGTACCAACGTGTTATTCAGTATAAGCCGTAGCTTTGGATTGTCAATTCCGCTCAATGTGACGCCGTCGACCGTACACGGCCACGATCATGAACAAAATGCCCGCCGCCAGGCAGCTCGCCACGAACATTGGAGCGCGGCGATAGTGATGCCCGTTGCAGCCAGAGTGGAGGATAGGCCGCCGCTGCTAGCTGCAGGACGGACAGGCAGCAATTTATCTGATTCCACAGAACCGGACGCGGACCCTCCAGGGCCTGTCGGCGTACCATTTCCGTCATGATCGACCACGTCGTTGGTCTCATTTCCCTTTTCAGGCACACCTGTCAGGGACACGTCGTCAACATGCAAAGTCTGGCCCGAAATGCCGGAGGCTTCAATAGTGATCCTGGTCTGCCCGCCGGGCAGATCGACCGGCAAGGAGGCCTGCTTCCAGTCTGTGCCGGTAAGATGCAGCCAAGTTAATCTCCGAGGTCTTCCCGCCGGATTCAATCACGATCCTGGCCTGATCCATGCCTCTGGGGTTCGCATAGGAGAGTTTCAGAAGGAAACGGCCGGCGTGCAGGGGAACATGCCCTGGTTCATCAAAATCCTGGACAATGGAGGCGCTGCGGAATCGCCCGGGCGCGAATAGCAGATCATAGTCGCCCACTCGCCCATAAGCATCGGCTACATTGTTCACGGCATCTGGATTGACCCGCCGCCATCCAGCGATATCGGCAATCACGTTACCGTCCTTATCCCGATACCCCTGTTCACCCACCGAAACCCTGTCCGCTTCGAAGGAACCATTAAGCACATAGTCATTGGCATCGTCAACCGACCAAAGACCGGTGTCAGCATCCAGCTTCCACCGACTCATGGAATTGAAGCGAGGCGTGCCGGAATCATCAAAACTCAGCGGATTCCACTGGTTGTATCCAAGCCCATTACCCGCAAAGTCAGCCCATCGATCGCCGCAGTGAATGACGGTCTCTGCTCGGCTGCCGTGCAAGGTGTAGTAAAAACCAGTCTGAGTGATGTGACCAAAATCTGTTCGGCTGCCATCCATGATCACCGTCTGATTGACGGGCTGGTAGGGAACAGATGATCTGCTACCTGAAAATGAATTCGGGATGCATCCCACCCGAACAGATCGGAACCAGCCAGATAATACCGGCCAGCGTGCTTGAAAAGCGCATTGCCTTCACGCCCGAAGCCCTGGTAGAGCTTAGTAGGTTCAAGCAGATCCACCTAACCCCCCTTAGCGCCTATTCTGGCCGCCCAAACACTGCCACGGCCACGGCCATAGGAATAAATCAGATAACCTGTGCCATCCTCATCCTGGAAGACGCTCTGGTCACCGGTGTTGCTGGTACCCAGCCCGTAATCGCGCATGTCGATACGCCTCTGGGCTTTGAACGGTCCAGTAGGCGAATCGGCTGTAGCGATCATCACCTTTTTGTCGAAATTGCGACCCGTTGCATCCGTAGGCATTTCATGCTGGATAAGCATGGCATAAGTGTGCAACTCGGGGACATACGCAACTCCCATTCTGCACACCCAACCCGCACGACGGCCACTGAAGTCACTGGAGAATGCATCAGCCTGCGCCCTGTCCAACGCCACGCCTTGATGCCGCCAATCGGTCAGATTCGCGGATTTATAGACATCCACCGAAATGAAATCATTGCCAGTGAGTGCATGGGTTGGGTCCTGTCGATAAGCTTCAGCCTGGGAAAAGTGAACACCATACCAATAATGAGACACCTTCCCCGTCGCGGGATCCGGAAAATCGAAAATCCCTCCGCCCTGCATATACATTGGGTTACCGTCGACGTCATTCCAAAAACGGTCATTGGCGATCAGCCCACTTCCGCCCGCAGAATCGGACTTTTGCCCTGCCCCCTGAGCAGCAACCGCCTTTGGCGTTCCAAAGGACAAGCCCATAATCATCGCTAGGGCGACAAGCAGAATGGCCAATCTGTGCCTTGCCAGCGTATGAGCCCGTAGGCGGTATCCATTGTTGCGTATATGAGAGCCGACATGCTCGTTCATAGCCAACCTCCTCGTTGCTGATGGTTGCGGTCATAGACCCGAGAAATCGGAATCCATACAGTTGATACAACTGTGTATCAAGCTGCAACAATGCTATCACACCTTAAACAGTCCAGATCAGTGCAGAAAGCCGGGCTGTAAAGCACTTATACGAATAACCCTTACATGACAATCAATTCTGCCTATCGACCAAGGCCAGCGATCAGCGATCCTGCGGAAGGGGCTGGCCCGGACAGGTATGCAGAACGGCCAGCATGGCCTGCTTTTCCGAACTGGTGACACTCAGGGAGTACTTGTCCTTGACCGCTATCTGACGGGCCACATAGGAGCACTGATAGTCCTTGTTCTCGGGCAGCCAGTAGTCGGCCGAGGCACTCCCCTTGGCCTGGTTGGCGGGGCCGTCAACAGCAAGAAGATTGTAGGGGTCGTTGCCAAAACGGTAGCGACGGGCCGTGTCCCACTTGCTGGCTCCTGACCGCCAGGCATTCTCCAGGGCGACCAC
>NZ_JBVPQK010000079.1:0-10559 GCF_058197115.1 Bifidobacterium sp. POST2/T3 (B1) | reverse complement strand
ATGCGGGATCCTTATTCCTACTTCCAGGCAGGCGTACTGTTGCTGAACACTGCTGAGATGCGAAAGCTGCACTCCCTGCCGGAATGGCTGCGGCTGTCTTCAAATACCAGCTTTATCTACAACGACCAGGATGTTCTGAACGCCCAGTGCCAGGGCCGTGTGACTTACCTGGATTGGTCATGGAATGTGATACATGACTGCGACACAAGGTTGGAGCGTATATTCAGCCATGCACCAGCCAATGCCTACTACGACTATCTTCAGTCCCGTGAGCAGCCAAGGATCATTCACTACGCTGGATTTATAAAGCCATGGAATAATGCCAGCTGCGACCTGGCTGACGTGTATTGGTCCTACGCCAGAGAGACCCCCTTCTACGAGAGCCTGATACAACACCTGTCTGGATCCTCCCATAACCAGGTACAGGTGGCACAGCATGAACGCGTGATTGCTGAGGACAATGGACTCCGCAGGTTGGTGGACCCTATCGCCCCAATCGGCAGCGCCCGTCGCGAGATCTTGAAAACGGTAGCCAGGGCAGTGGAAGGTCGGCACTAGCTCCATCCAGACGCTGCCGGTCTTTCTGCGAAGAAGCTCGGCAGCGTCTGATTTCTTTCGTCAGTAGTGCAAGGCGCACTGTTTGTATCTAACCCAATCCGCTAACCGGCAGCTACCTCTCAAGCCCTAAAATATAAGACGCATAGATTGCTCATCTGCATGCGAATCGATATAGATTCCATTGACTCCCTGGCTCATTTGGAGAATCAAGGGCGCTGATTTTTACCAGTGTTCCCCGTTGTTCATATTCATTGATCAAACGGTCATCATGGAAGGGATAGTACTGCGCCCTGTAGGTGAACATACGCAGGCTCGGTGATTGTGGACCCATGGTCAAAAAGTACTTGTTGCTTCTCTCTTCAGGTTGGCTCTTTGCCTTATAGCTGGTCACGACAGGGCACACCGTATGCAGCAAGCGTTCGGAATCACCTGATGCGAATGCACGCTCCACCCTTCCGAACACCTGGCCATTTTTCGTATCCATAGGGTTGTATACTGGATACAACATATCCATTCCGTAGAGAGCCATTCCATACATGGAGCCATTCAAGGGGTCGGACACCACTACAGCATTGTCTTCCACCAAATTGTGTACCTTCTTCAAGGCATAGTATTTATCATGGCTCAATTGCTCTCCTGGAGTTTGGGTTTCGATATCCGTGCTACCAGCGACGATGGTTGACAATTGTTTTTTTGCTGACTCAAAACACGAGCAGAGCACCAACACTACGACAAGAAGCAACGCTGTGATCACACCGACAGGCGAGAGTTGAACCTGGGGTGAAACAGGTCGGAATAGAGCTTGAATCTTCAGGCTCCTGCCAGGACGAGGCTCAAGAAGGCAACGCAGGCCAAAGGCCAACAGGGGAACAACTACCAAAGGTATCATGGTCAGAGGCCGAGTCTCGCCACGGTACCAGGCAGCAGTGATCACGTTGGCCACTGGCCCAGTAAGTGCGGAACTGGAAACAAAGATCAGAGTAGTAAGGAGAAATGCTCCGTCTACAGCAAAGGCATCACGAAAGCGCTCCCCGCAAAGCAACAGGACTGCAATAAAACAGATACAGACCAAAATTGCCATAAAGATGCCTGCAAGACCAGGTATATCGTCAGTCAAAACTGTTTTCACTGCATTGCCAAGACTTCTGGTAGGACGAAAGGTATGAAACCAAGATGAAGGATGTAGGTAATCCTTGCCGTGATCACGGTGAGAGACATAGGCAAAGAAAAGCCCCGCTGCCACCAATATACAGAGCGTGAAACAGACAATGTCTCTTTTGGACATCTTCACCAGTATAAAAGGGCCTATGAAAACCAAATAGGTAAAGGCCACTCGAGGGTGAGCTAATAACATCAGCAAGGCGAGAACAATTGTCAGCAGAGACCAACGGAGTACGTGAGCAACTGTGCGTTCGCTCCGTATAGTGACCGCATCCATTAACCTAAGACTGGAATACATCAGAAAAGGCAGTATCGACGTAGCAAGTCCATAAGCTATGAGTGGCCCGGCGTTCAGCATCCAGTAGGGCTGTGCCACCGATACCACGGATAGCACTGGCACTGCGATATTAAGGATGATCCGACATCTCTTTGATGCATCAGAATAAAAATATGAGCACCACAGCAACATGCCCATGGGAAAGAGAAAACCTGAGGTGACCAGCCATATCAAATTCAGTCCTGTAAATATATTGACCTGAATCCCCAACCAATTCGACACGCAAATTAATAGATAGACCGAACAATGAAACAGGGGCGGGTAGAAACTGTCATTGGGGTTGAGCTCCCAAATGACTGACAAGCCATTCTGCAAAAGCTTACGTATAAAGTAGTAGTGCGAGGGCGCGTCGATAGCCTGGATAGGTAGATTCCACATACTCCAAGTTTTGGGAAACCAACTTACAACAATCAGAAAGGCAAGCAAAAGACCAAAGCAAGAGGATGACAAGATACTAATTAGCATCGGTTGTATAAGAGGAACGATTACCTCGGTCTTAGTTTTTGCGTCTTTCCCCTTGACGGTTTTCCTGATACCGGCATTTTTGATTATCAGATTGTTACCTGATATGGGATGTTCACTTCTCATTCATTCATTTTATTAGCTACATGTCCTAAAAGAGAAATGATTCGCTAGAATTTGGTTTGCTTTCTTTATAATTGGCCTACAGTAACAATCAGTCAAATTGAGAGAGTGGTACGCTTTCATTCCGGCACGACTGTCTAAGCAAATGTAACAATTCATACAAGTTAAATGACTAAATCGCGATTCTATGACGGAATTCATACCTTAAGATAAAACTAGTTTTTTGGTCTTAGCAAAAAATTGGCGACCCCTGACAGTATTACATATCAGGAGCCACCAATGGTTAACTATTTCTGCGTCAACCTAGTGATAATTTAAGCAATCACTGCTTAGTCAACACTGAGGCGATATCAGCTGAAACTGTCTCATTTACTGCATCAGTGCCACCAAGAACATAAGCAATATTGCCCCTGGGGAACCGGAGAGTCGAATTGATCCAGTTCAGTGCGTCACGATTGACGGTAGTATCTGGGCTAACCAAGAGAAGCGGAGCGCCCTTTTTCCCAGCTAATACACCACCAGCAAGTGCGTCAGGGAAGTTTTCACCAGTCGCAAATACCGGATACTGGGGGAACAGATCGTTCCGGTCAAAAGCAAACTTTGCAATCTCAAGCGAAGTCTGATAACGCGTAGCACCACCCAGACGGACAATGCTAGATTCATCAACTCCTGCACTCTTCAGCTGAGCAATTACACTGTTAGGCACAGCGGCAGATCCTCCAGCAATTAAAATATGCGTGAAGCCATACCCTTTGATATTCTTAATAGTACTCGCATCGAGGCCAGTGTTGCCACTCAGGAATACAGGATATTTTTGATGTTGTGCAAGAGCAGAGATTGACAGCGCATCAGTGAAGTTTTCACCAGTAGCTATGATTGCAGTATCATCTTGCCAATTTGCGCCAATCTGCTTCTTTGCCTGAGCAAAGATCTCATTAGCTGTATCCCTACGGGTATCACCTGAAATACGGACAATCTTTGCATTTCGAGCAACCCTCTTCTCAATTTGGTCTACAACACTATCAGAAACTGCAGATTCCCCACCAACAATTACAACTTTCTGAGGCTTCAAACGAGAAATCTGTCCATCCGCGCGAGCAGAAAGCCTGTACGAGTTCGTCAGAATGACAGGAGCATCTGCTAACCCAGCAAGACCGGATGCTGCAAGTGCATCGGGGAAATTATCCCCAGAAGCTACAATCACAGTTTCTTGAGGCGCGCTCTGATAGGCTTCTTCGACAATCTCACCCATCGTGTCGTATCGATCATTGCCAGACAGCCGCTGAATTACACTGCGGTTTTGCGTAACCTGACCAGAATAATGGCCGAGCTTCACGTTATTTTGTGTTGACACATCTGTATCAAACTTAAACGATACACTAGCAGCGCTGGCTGGCGCAGGCCAAGTAACTTTACTGTTATTTGGCCCAACCACACCATTATCGCTATGGCTCGTAATCGGCGCGTAAATCGAGCCGACCTTCACACCATCAAGAATCCAGTCAGTTTTCTTGTCGAATTCATGATCAGGCTTCACCACGATATCCTGATCGTTAGCTTTCAACCCGTCCGGCTTCAATGACAGAATACCAAGAAGAGGTGTTATGTCATTAATTTTGTTTTTGTTAAGATTGAGGTCTGTTAAAGCAGTCAGACTACTCAACGGGTCGACATCTGAAATCCTATTGGTCTTCAAGTCAAGCGTTGTTAACTTATCCAAACCACTAAGAGCAGAAACATCAGTGAGTCTCTGATTCTCAAGAGACAGTGTCTTTAAGCTCTTGAACGAGCCTACAGCTGACAGACCATTGATGAATTGAACTCCATTGCCATTGACCGCGAGAGACGTTAACTTTTCTTTCTGTCCTAGCTGTGTTAGTCCATCAACGATCGGATTCCCAGAAAGATCCAATTCCTCCAACTGATTCAGCTTATTCAACTCACTCAAATCTCGAAGTCCATCGTTCTTCAGAGTGAGAGACTTAGTATTAGTGAAAGCCCTCAAACCTGCTAAGTCAAAAACTTGATCTGTATCTTCCTGATGATCAGAAACGGTTAGACTTAGAGGCTTGTCCTTTACATCCTTAACTAAGGTATTGTCTCCTGTTGTTGTTTCTGAACCATTTGAGAGGTTAATTGAATCCACATTTGTTTTAATAGCATCACGAAGAGCTTTATTTGGCACGCACTGTTGGAGTGTGTTGTCATCTCCGCACTTCGATTCCGTAGCAGCTCGTGCAGGCACAGTCAAAGCACCTACGCATGCAATCAGTGTTGCACCGCAGATTAGGCCGGCTCCCAGCTTCAACGGTAGGGATGTTTTAACTTTTGACAACTTACTCTCCTTCATCGTATAAGTTGTACTACATATCAGTTTCTATTATCGTGAAAGAACCCAACCGGCCCCTTCGTCAACAACACTATACTCCTACATGAGTAGTTGGCAATCTCGAGTGTCATAGAATCTGACTCATCATTGCTTTAATCAGAATCTATAGCTCTGTTGATTAACCGATTGGATTTTGTGGCCCCGCTCCTTCCTGAAACTATATTATATAGTATTACTGACCACTGCCATAAAGAACTGTATATTAAACTTCTGCGTCTAAAGTGCACTGCTCTATTTAAACTAAGTATTTGATTGACACGCACACATTATCCAGTCGAAACCGAATTACAACAACTTATTCAATTCATCGTCTCGAACAGCCTCGTCGAAATCAAGATGGCATCCATTTGCGTTGAGATAGCCGAGTATTCGTTGGAAAACCTGATCGTTGCCTCCGCTCTCAGTATTGACGTGGCAGAGTGCCTCTTCCTGAGTACCGGGTACATATTGCAGAAGTTGATCATCTGTCGAAGCCACTACCGGAATAGGTCGGTTGGCCTCTACTTGCATAATTTTCAACCACACGTCATCCGTGGTGGGGCATAGAGACATGATCAAGTTCTTGTCAAAGGTAGAGTCAGGCATCAAGTGTGGAGGGAAGAGCGTGCCGGCACCAGTCGTAGCAAAAAGTCGCATGGAAGGAACGCCCACCAGACGAGGATGATAATGCGGTGCCTCGTAAATCCAGTCCTCATATTTTTTACGACTGCCGTCTCTGTTGAAAGTGATGAGATGGGTGCGGGAAGCCACTATGGCTTGCGGATAGCGGCGGTGGGCCGCCAGAAGATCCCCAATCATGGTATTCCGGTAGATTAAATCATCATCAACTGTGACAACCAAATCGTTCGGAAATTCGCGCAGAGCCCAATAATATTTCTTGTGCGGTTTCAAATCATCATCGACCCAACGCACCTGGACATCCATCCAAAGCAGATCTTTCAAGCTGGAAGGCAGGTCACGCTCTCCACCTGGAAAATCAGATCGGCAGAGCCAAAGAATGATCAAATCTGGCAGGGTCTTCTGGGCAAGCAGTGACTTTATAGCCAGGTGGACAGTCTCGATGCGGGCAGGGTACGAGGTCATAGAGGCAATGATTCGTGGACGGCCAGGCACCAGGGCCCGACCGCATCGGGTACCAAGACGCCTCAGCCTGTTGCGCTTCTCCCTCAAAGACAGGCACGTAGACATAAACTCCACCTCACCTTCGGCAACCCTATAAAGATAAACACGTCTGGATCGCTAAGAACTTGGATTCCTTGCAGTCAGCATGCCACAAAGTCTAGTTGTACCAGGCTGGGCTCATATTCTTTACCGGTAGGCAACAACGCTCATCAGTTCTCCAACAGCTCGATAGCAGAGCCCTGGATGAAAGCACTGGAAATAGCACCGATTGTTTTATGCATAGCCTGATCATGACGGGAATAGGTAAACATCACTCAATGACCATGTGGGCCACAGTTTCAAGGGGAGTAAAGTCAGTACACAGGTTGAGGTGGTTGGTTGTGGCTTCTGCTGACATTTCAGAATCGAGTATGGAATAGATGTCGGATCCAGTTCTCATCGGCGATTGCGCATGATTACACGCGTGATTAGCTCTGGGGTTTTCACACGAAAGAGGCTGCAGATGAACGACCTGCGAAGAGCTGCTCCTCCTGAACATGCAGTGAGACAAAGAGTCCATAAGGATCGGATCGCTGGCCTGGATCTGGCAAAATCACTGGCGATATTTCTTGTTATTTTTGTACATTACATTTTTTACACCGGTTTTGTCAGCGACACCGCACTGAACAACCTCGCCTCAACTTTTTCAGTCGTCGGAGTGCCCTTGTTCTTTGCTGTCAATGGGTATCTTCTGATGAACTCGCGATTTTCGGCGGACAAGCATCTTCATAAAATCCTTAGGATGGTATTCATCCTACTGGCATGGAAGATCATCAGCTTGCCGATACTCAGTGCCCTGATGCGCAAACGCATAGATTGGAAATCCGTTCCCCAGTATCTTCTGGGTGGCTCTTACGACGTGGTTCCTCTGGGATACTTCTGGTTCATCAATGCGCTGCTGGCCATTTACATTGTTTTCCCCATACTGAAGACTGTCTACGACGACCCGAATGGGAAACGATATCTGGCCTATGTCACGATTGTGCTTGGTGCTCTGATATTTGCTGTAACGCTAGGAGACAATGCCAAAGACATACTGTCGAGCTACAGCGGGCATCAGGTTCCGCAAGTGCTCGCTTCGATCAGCCAATACGACATACTGGGAGACTATGGTTACGCCCTGGTGTATTTCGTTGCCGGAGGCTACGGGCACGATATAGCAGCCTGGCTGTCTCGTCACTTCTCAAGCGCGAGTGCGAAAAACATCTGCCTTTCTTTCGTGGCCCTATTGGCCTGGGGTTTGCTTTTCACTCTGCAACGGTTCCAGGCTCGGACAAAGGGCATATCTTTCGATATAGAGTCCGGTTACCAGAACGTTCTAACCTTTATCCTGGCCATCGCTCTATTCCAGTTATTCATACAGGTCAGGAAAGTCCCGTCAGGCCTGAGTGCAATCGTCACAGCTATTGGTTCCAATACGCTTGGCATCTATTATCTGCATCTGATGCTGATATTGGTGGTTCGTGATCTGGTCCTGCATTTCCATTTATTTTACAAGGCGCCCATGCTCATCAACCTTGTGCTGGTGGCCGCTATTGTTTTGATTGCTGCCTTTATAAGCTGGGTCGGCGGCAAAACCCCCTTCTTCAGACATCTTTTTATCGGCTGAATACAGAGCCCCCAGGGCCAGGGGAGCCATCAGCACTGCATGAAACACATACCTTGTGGGATCCATCCGTCCCGGAACGGAAAACGATATGGGGTATGCGAACAGGCTGAACACTGAAACGAAATAGGGCGCCAGCCGCATGGCCAATACCAGCAAGCGCTCCCTACCACGCCTTCTCCAAGCGGCATACAGAATGAAGAAAGGTACGACCGATGACCAGATAGCCACATAGAAGCAGACATTCAGCACCGGTATGGTTGTCAGCGTCTGGAATGTTTCATCGGCCAGCCGCTGACGCCAATTGGGGCGCGGATCCTTTTGCAGCCGCCAGTATGTATCAGGATTCGTCATGGTCCATGTGTACACGCGCATCACCATGGGATCTTGCTCATACGGGGGTTTCTGGGCCTTGGTGGATTGCGGGCCGACAAAACTCGTCCAGCCACCCTCCAAACAGAAGAAGCCATTCAAATACGACAAGGGATGATGAAGTCCTAAGTCCACCCACAAACGCGCGAAACCGGGCAGGGACTCTTTGGGACCGTTCGCCCCATAGCCGGTAACCGGATCGGATATATAAGGTATGTACTTTGCAGCCATTCCCTCCCAGCCAAAAGGCATCATCTCATCTACCGCTTTTTTCTGGGAATCGGGGATTGCTGTTGGATGATCATGAGCCGTCCTGGACAGCACCTGTACAGGCATGACAATTGCTGCGACCTTCTCCCCTGGCACCACGTGCAGGGCAGGAAAAAGACAGGCAGGTATCAGCATGTTGACAACCAGCCATGTCGATGCCGCCAGGCCAGCGGCAAGAACCTTCATTTTCCTTCGGAAATGGCCGAGAACCAGCAGGAGCAGACTCACCACAATGATGTAAAGGCCCATCTTCTTCGTCAGCGAGCTTAGGAGGGTCAGAACAATGAAAGCGCCGAGAAAACGGGGGTTCTTCAAGGGTTCCAGCCGGCCATCAACCAGCTTTACAAACATGATGGCCCAAGGCAGGAAAAACAGGGCATGAGTCGTATCCTTGCAAACCATCATGGCCATCATGGGAACCAGAGGGAAAAGGCAGAAGAAGGCCGTGCAAATAGCAATGATTCTTTTCCCCATCACCCTTGTGGACATATAGGCCAGCAGCCAGGCGATGCAGAGCGCAAAAAGGATGAACTGGATTATGACATACAAGGAAAAACCGAAGTTCGGACTGCCCGTCAGGAACCGGCCAAGATCGGAAAACCAACCGTAAAGAAAAGTATCAAAAAAAGGATGCCGGTCAGATATTACGCCTGGGGCCTGGCTGAAAGCCGCAATCCCGTAGTATTGGGCCAGCTGATCACCAGTGTCCCAAAAAAGCGAACCCGGGTATAGAAGTATCAGGTACGGAAGCCAGCAGATGAGAATCCGTATGCCATCGCAGAGCACGCCTTTGGGCGATTCAATATGATTGAAATACAGCCGTCGTATCAGGCTGCTTTTTTGCTTTCCGGTTTGGTCATCCGAAAAAGAACCGATCCTATCGGGAAAGCAGAATCGGAACATGGTAGCGAACAAGACCCAGAAGAGCATTCCATAGAGCACGATATTCAGATACAGATGCGCCTGGCCCCATTGAATGGCACCATAGGTTCCTGCGTCGGAAGACAGAGAGAAAAGCACTCCCAGCAGCAAAGGAAAAACGCACCCTTCCATTGCTCTGCCTTGCAGCAACACGTCACGGTTCTTGCCATGTGCGATCGGCCTGATTCGATTCGAACCAGTCCTGCGAAGTCCGACCATGATTCCCTTTGCAACTGATGGATACGTCAATAATGCAAGCTTAACCTCCCGCCTACCTTGCAACACCACCAGGTAGCCGCAGAATACGACCCTGATTCATTGTTGCGTTGATTGGTAAGCTTGTGCCTTGTGGAAGAGATAAGGAAGAACCAGGAAGCACGTGTGGCCGTACTTATTCCCTGTTACAACGAGGAGATGACTATAGGCAAGGTGATCGACGATTTCCGTCGGGCTTTGCCAACGGCCGACCTGTATGTCTTCGACAATAATTCCACGGATGCAACGGCTTCCATAGCAAGGCAACGAAACGCCATCGTCTGCCAGGAACCTCGGCAGGGCAAGGGCAATGTCATCAGAGCCATGTTCGAGGAGGTTGATGCGGATGTCTATGTGCTGGTCGACGGGGATGACACCTACCCGGCCGAAGCGGCGCCGGAGCTTGTCTCCAAAATCCTCCAAGGATATGACATGGCCTCAGGTGATCGTCTCAGCTCCACCTATTTCCAAGAGAACAAACGGCCCTTGCATGGCCTTGGCAATCGGCTGGTCAGATCTTCAATCAACTTGCTTTTCGGAGCCCATCTGACGGATGTCATGACGGGTTTCAGAGCCGTATCCTTTGCCTTTGCCAAAACCTGCCCCGTAACCTCCTCGGGCTTCGAGGTAGAAACCGAAATGACCATTCACAGCTTGGACAACAACCTGCGCATCTGCGAAATCCCCATCCAGTACCGCGACCGTCCGAATGGATCGGTGAGTAAACTGGATACCTTCGGTGACGGGATTAAAGTCATGTCAACCATCTTCCGCATGATACGCGAGTACAGACCTTTGCCATTCTTTGGCATTTCCGGACTGTTGATATCCATGGTCGGTCTGCTGTTGACTCTGAGCGTCATGATTGACTATTGGAAAACCGGCGTGGTTCTACGCTTCCCCACGCTTATCGGATCCGTAATGCTCGTCATCGCCGGCCTGCT
>NZ_JBVPQK010000078.1:0-10614 GCF_058197115.1 Bifidobacterium sp. POST2/T3 (B1) | reverse complement strand
GGGGCAATAGACTGGGGAATCATGGTGGACATCCAGGATGCAGGGCAGGCGCTGAAGCGGTATTTCGGATATGAGTCTTTTCGCCCGGGTCAGGAGGATCTGGTCAAGGCCATCCTGAACGGGCAGGACTGCTTGGGTGTTATGCCGA
Organism: Bifidobacterium sp. POST2/T3 (B1); assembly: GCF_058197115.1. Taxonomy (NCBI): domain Bacteria; kingdom Bacillati; phylum Actinomycetota; class Actinomycetes; order Bifidobacteriales; family Bifidobacteriaceae; genus Bifidobacterium; species Bifidobacterium sp. POST2/T3 (B1). The sequence continues at coordinate 10,466 of NZ_JBVPQK010000078.1, read as the reverse complement.
CCGGTGCCGGCAAGTCCATCTGCTATCAGATTCCTGCCACCCTTCTGGACGGTTTGACCATCGTCATCTCTCCCTTGGTCTCCCTGATGAAGGACCAGGTGGATGGGCTGGAGGATGCCGGCATCCAGGCCTCATTCGTCAATTCCACCCAGGACATGGATGAGCAGTCCCTGGCCCTGGCTCAGGCTGCCCAGGGACGCAGCAAAATCCTCTACGTGGCTCCCGAGCGTCTGGATGCCCCCAGATTCAGGGAATTCGCCCAGCATACGAGGATCTCCCTGCTCGCTGTGGATGAAGCCCATTGCGTATCCCAGTGGGGTCAGGACTTCCGCCCTGCCTACTTGGGTATCGGGGACTTCATAAGATCCCTGCCCAGCCGGCCCACGGTGGCAGCCTTCACTGCTACGGCGACCGAGAAGGTCCGGCGCGACATCGTATACATGTTGGGCTTGGACGACCCCTACGTGGCGGTGACGGGATTCGACAGGCCCAACCTCTTCTTTGACGTGATCAAACTGGAGAGCAGATACAAGAATCGCTGGGTGGTCCAATACGCTCTGAAGCATGGAGACGATTCGGGCATCGTCTACTGCGCCACCCGCAAGGAGACCGAAGCTCTGGCCGATGATCTGACCAAGGCTGGTGTAAGCGCTGTCAGCTACCACGCTGGCATGGATGCCCAGGACAGAGAGCAGGCGCAGCGGGACTTCGTCAACGACAAGGTGCAGGTGGTCGTGGCTACCAATGCCTTCGGCATGGGCATTGACAAGTCCAACGTGCGCTATGTCATCCATCACAACATGCCCGAGAGCATCGAGGCCTACTACCAGGAAGCTGGCAGGGCAGGACGTGACGGTGAGCCCGCCCGATGCTCCCTGCTGTGGAACGAGAGCGATATCGTCACTCGCAGGCGCCTGCTGGACATGGACAATGGCAATGACAGACTGACCGGTGAGCAGGCTGAAGCGGTCAGGGCCGAACACCGGCGTCTGCTCAACGTCATGATCGGTTACTGTCGGACCACCGGTTGCCTTCACCGGTACATGCTGCGGTACTTTGGCGAAGAGGTGGACCAGGCTGCCGCGGGTCTTTCGCCTGCGGAGGCCGACAAAGGCAAACCCGTCCTGGTCGGGCATCCCGACACCGGCAGCACCGGCTGCCAGAACTGTTCCAACTGTCTGAGCACCTTCAAAACCATCGATGTCAGCGATGTGGCCCGTGCCATAAGCAGGTGCGTGCATGACGTGAATCAGGGGTTCGGCTCCGGCAAGATCGCCCAGATTCTCCGGGGCTCGCGCTCGCAGGACCTTCTTCGGCGAGGGCTGGATCGGTGCCCCAGCTATGGCGTTCTGGCCCAGATTCCGGAGGCGCGCATTCGCGACGTGCTCAACCAGATGGCCTCGGACGGATATCTGTATATCACCGAAGGACGGCTGCCCATGGTCCATTTCGGACCCAAGGCCGCGCAGACGGTAAGTCCGGATTTTCATTACGAAATCAAGCGGACGGAACGCCCGAGTACTTCAGGCAAGGTCTTCGGCGGCGGGTCTTCTTCGACCGTCGATGATGACGGTCTCGAGCAGGCCGGCGCAAGCGATGCCAGCCCAGAGGACGAGGAACTTTTCCAGAAGCTGCGCGATTTGCGGACCAGCATAGCCCGCGAGATCGGCAAACCTCCCTACATTGTCTTCTCCGACAAGGCGCTGCGCGATATGTGTCGTCTGCGTCCAGTTGATGATGCGACCTTCTTGGCCGTCAACGGGGTGGGACAGCACAAGCTGGAGCAATATGGGCCCCGGTTCATGGGGGTCATCTCCGAATTCTCGGCGGGAAAAGGAGCGAATGTGGTCTTAGGCGCTGCCGGATCTGATAGGTAGGTCCGCCTACCATGAGGTATACATGACTTCATCGCGGCTGCCTTTCAGATTAGGCGCCCGAGAGGAAAGGAAACAACAATGGCTGACAAACCAATCGTAGAGAGCTTCCAGCTGGATCACACCAAGGTCAAGGCGCCCTACGTTCGCCTGATCGACGAGGAGAAGGGCCCTCAGGGAGACATCATCTCCAACTATGATCTACGCCTGGTTCAGCCCAATCAGAACGCCATTCCAACTGCCGGGCTGCACACCATAGAGCACACGATTGCCGTGCTCCTGCGCGAGCGCATCCCTGGCTATATCGACTGCTCGCCTTTTGGCTGCCGGACGGGCTTCCACCTGCTTGCCTGGGGCCGTCATTCGACCGAAGATGTGGCCAAGGCTCTGAAGGAGTCGCTGGAGTTCATCGCCGAAAAGGCCACCTGGGACGACGTGCCGGGCACCGAGATCACCTCCTGCGGCAACTACCGCGACCATTCGCTCTTCTCGGCCAAGCAGTGGAGTCGTGATATTGTCGCTGCCGGCATCAGCTCCGATCCTTACGAGCGCAAGCTGGTCTGAGCGCTGACAGGCAAACAACAGGGCCTGAGGAGGGGGTAGGTTCCTCTTCTCAGGCCCTGTTCGATGCAACAGGTGAAAGCTCAACTACGCAGTATGGTCTCGATCTGTTTCATCTGGTCGTCATCAATCTGCATAGCCGGTTCGCGGATGCGTGTGCTGATGGGCAGACCCTGCAGTCGCACAGCTCCCTTGATGGCCGACACGAACAAATCCGCAGTGTCGTAAATAGCCATCAAGTGGTTGATGCGTCGGGCCTTGTCTAGTGCGGTTTGGTAATCGCCATCTTGATAGGCCTTATGCATGGCAACGAAGGTTTCCGGCTCCACGTTGGTCAGGCCTGATAAAACACCGTTGCCTCCACAGATGCGGTTGACCATATAGTATTCGTCGAATCCTGAGAACACAGAAAACTCAGGGCTGACATGCCGGACTGCCGCAACGACTCGACGTGTGTGGCTGATTGTGTCCACGGTATCTTTGATGCCAACGATATTCGGGCATTCCTGGGCAAGTCTTGCGACCAGCTCCGGGGAGCAGTCGTTGCCTGTACGAGCAGGGAAGTTATAGAGGATCACCGGCACAGTCGAGGCATGGGCGATGCTGGTGAAATACCTATAAGCGGTTGGTTCCGAAGGGCCGAAATAATAGGGGCTGACAGCCACCACGGCATCGGCGCCGATTTGTCCGGCAAACTTGGTCAGATCCATGACCCGGTCCATGTTCGTGTCGCCAACTCCGACGAATACCTTCATGCGTCCTTGTATATGGTCGACGGCGAATTGCAGGGCCGAGCGCTTCTCTTGGAGATCATAGGCATAAAACTCGCCGATGCTTCCGAACAGGAGCACCCCGTTGATGCCAGCCCGGATCAGATGGTCCAGATGTCGTCCCCACAGGTCGGTGTCGATGACTCCTTGATCGTCGCTGACGGTTATCGACGGGCAGAAAATCCCCTCAAATTTGGCTGATAATGTGCTCATGTTCACCCTTCCGAAGTAAGCGTATCGGTATCGATTCCATAGGCCCTCATGGCATTGTGCTTGAAGAAGTCCTCATCCGGGCCAAAGGTATCCAGCATCAGTTGCCAGTGTTCCCTGAGCGAGGAGTGTACGGTGACTACCGGCCAATTGGAGGCGTAGAGGATCCTGTTCGGGGGAAAGGTATCCCTGACGAAGGCGACGATGTCGCGATCGACCGGCTGGTCGCCTGACACCTTGATGTAGCAGTGCGGCAGGGCCGCCATAGCCCGCATGGCTTTTTTGCAGGCTGGTGACAGGTTGGGCATATTGCCCATATGATCCATGATGACAGTCAGGGAAGGAACCTGAGAGAATGCCTGGGCCATGTCCGGCAGTTCTGCGCCCCTGTTGCATAGCTCGAAGGGCATCCCCTTATCAGCCATGGCGTGGAGCCCGGCGATGAAGGAGGGTTCAAAGCAACGGCCGCGCGGGGCAGATTCAGTATGCAAGGGCTCTCTGATGCCCGTAGCATTGATAGGTACCCTCATATAGGGCCCTACCTGTGCCCTTAGCATTCGGGCGAGAATTTTCGGGTCATCGTTCTCATAGACCAAGCGGTCCTCTAATAGGGGGTCATCCGAGTCAACTTCCACATAGACTCCGCCCAAAAATTCCACTCCCAACTGCCCGTACTCGTCTTCCAGCTCATGAAGGGGAAAGCTCCGGTTCAGTGATGGCATTCCTTCCAGCCAAGGCAGATGTTGCCGTTCAAGATTCCACATGTGGAAGTGAGCATCGATGACCTGCAATTGTCGCGCCATCTCAGGCTCCCTGCTCAAGGCATATGTGGCACCCACGAAAAGCATACAAGGCGATGTAGAGGAATCTGGGAGCGGTTACCAGCATGGCGACGGTGGCCTGGGAACCGCCTTTGCTTTGCGTATTTGCATTTTCCATGGCAGAGCTCAATTCAGTGCCCGGTCCAGGTGGACGTATCCGCCATCGACAAACACCCATTGGCCGGTGGTGTGTGATGCGCGATCAGAGAGCAGGAAGGTGGCGGTGTTCCCGATCTCCTCGGGTGTGGTCATGCGATGTTCCAGGGGGATCTTGTCTGTGATGGCTGAAAGACGGGCTTGCTGGGCCTTTTCATCGCCAAACGTCTTGATCCAGTCGGCGTAGAGGGGGGTCCAGCATTCCGAGACCACGATGGCATTCACCCGTACGTCATCGTGGACCAAGGCTGCGGCCCATTCTCTGGTCAGGCCCAGAACTGCGCCCTTGGCCGCCGCATAGGCGCTGGTCTTGCCCTGACCGGTCACGGCGGTTTTGGAAGTGATGTTGATGACGGATCCGTGGCTTTCCTTGAGATAGGCACAAGAGGCGTGCATGAGTTCGTAGTAGTGGGTGAGATTACCGTGTACGGAACGCTCGAACTCCCGCCAGTCAGTAGTTTCCAAGGCCTTGTTGTCGTTGACTCCAGCGTTGTTGACTATGCCATCGATATGGCCGAATTCCTTGTGCACCTGCTCCACAATGGGGGCTATGCCGTCGGTGTCATTCAGATCCAGAATGAAGGTCCGGTAGGTATCGGTATAGGCCTCGATGTCTTTGCAGAACTGGTCCCTGGCTGACTCGTCACGGTCTATGACTGCGGTTATGGCGCCCTCCTGGGCCAGTTGTAGGGCGATGCCCCTGCCGATGCCCTTGAAGCCACCGGTGATGATGAATACCTTGTTTTTGAGATGCAGATCCATTAAAGCTTCTTTGTCTATATGAATGGATGATTTGCTAAGGCTCCGGCGATTGGGCCTGGTTTTGATTGAGATGACCCGGAGTCACTCCTGGTGGAGGTAGCGCTGTGCAGTCTCCACGGTCATTTCAGCCCCGTTGCCGGGAGCGGTTGGCGCTTGATACATGCCCTGGCTGATACGCACGGGGTTTACGAAATATTCGTGCTGGTTGTCCACGTATTCGATCATTCGGCCCTGCGTGGTGCAGGAGACGGCTGCGTAGTCGAACATGGCAAAGTGACAGACCATCTCGCACAGTCCGACCCCGCCAGCGTGGGGGCATACTATCTTGTGGAACTTGCGAGCCAGCAGGTATTCCAGAACTATCTCCTGGGGGCCCGCCACTCTGGTGGCGTCGATCTGCATGATACCGAAGGCATTGGCCTGTAGGAATTGCTTGAACATGATGCGGTTCTGCATCTGTTCGCCGGTTGCCACGGGAATGGGATTGATGGCCCTGGCAATGGTTGCGTGGCCGATGATGTCGTCGGGGCTGGTGGGCTCTTCGACCCATGCCAGGTCGAAGTCATGGAAATGGTTGATCCAATCAATGGCTTGCGGGACGTCCCAGACCTGGTTGGCATCGACGGCCAGACGCACGTCGGGGCCGATGGCATCCCTGGCCAATCCCAGACGGCGTATGTCATCATCGAGGTTCTGGCCTACCTTGAGCTTGATTTGCTTAAAGCCCTTTTCCTTTGTCTCTCGTTTGGCAATCTCCACCATCTTTTCGTCGCTGTAGCCGAGCCAGCCTGGTGCTGTCGAATAACCGGGATATCCGTGCTGGCGAATGTCCTCGATGCGCTCCTGCTTGCCGGATTGCCCATCCTTAAGAATGTCTATGGCCTCCTCGGGACGCAGGGCATCGGAGAGGTATCTGAAGTCCAGGGTGCTGACCAGGTCTTCAGGGTCCATTTCAGCCAGCAGCAACCACAAAGGTTTCCTCGCTCTTTTGGCCTTCATGTCCCAAAGGGCGCTCAGCAGTGCGCCGATGGCCATATGCTCGACTCCCTTTTCGGGTCCCAGCCAGCGCAGCTGCGAGTCATGGACCAGTAGGTCCCAGGCCAGGCCCATGCTGTCCAGCAGACGTTCAACCTCCAGGCCACACAGAGTCTCGCCTATGGAATCTATGGCTCTGCATACAACATCGTTGCCTCGTCCGATGGTGAAGACCAGACCGCACCCTTTGATGCCATCGTCAGCCGAGGTGTGTATTTCCACATAGGCGGCCGAATAGTCCGGGTCCTTGTTCATGGCATCCGATCCTGACAAGGTCAGAGAAGTGGGAAAACGAAAGTCATACGTTTTCACCGCAGTGATAGTACTCATCGTGGCTCCTTTGCCAATCTAGTGAACATAGACATCAGTATAGGCGCAGAAATAGAAATTTGAAAAGTAAACATATAAAAATTCTAATCTCGACATGAATGTTATCGCCGCCTCAATGGTTACGATTGTTGGGTACTGGAAAGGATGCACATGGCCAGACAGGAACCCGGCAATCCGCACGTTGGCGCTATAGCCGAGCAGCTCGGCATCTCGGCTTCGACCGTTTCCAAGGTGATCAACGGTCGACCGGGCGTGGCGGCAAAAACCCGTCGGAGGGTCGAAAAGGCTTTGGCTGATCAGGGCTATGCACATCCGCTCGTCAGTACCAAAATCGCCCAGACCATTGAACTGGTGGTGGATTATATCGCCAACAATGGCACCATCGAGATGATACGTTATGCCTCGAAGTGGGCTTTGGATGCCGGTCTGGCTCTGACTGTGACGCAGACCGATCACCAGCGGCGTGCCGAGGAATGTCTGAGGGGGATCATTGATCGCAACCCGCTGGGTGTGATTACCCAGATGTCCTCCATAGACCAGAAGGGCAAGAATGTGCTCAAAGCAAGAGGCATTCCCTTGGTGGCGGTCGATCCGGTGGACCTGGTCAACGATGAGGACATGAGCATAACGCTTGACAATTGGACTGGAGGATACCAGGCCGCAAAATGCCTTCTTGATGCCGGGCACCGGCGCATTGGCGTTATAGCCGGACCGGCGAATGTGCAATCCGCGCAGGCCAGACTGGCTGGATACCGAGCAGCATTGGCAGCCATTGGTGCCAGCCTGCCGTCTAGCGTGGTTCTGCAGGGAGACTATTTGCCCGACAGAGGGTACCAAGCCGCCTGTGATCTGCTGGACCGTGCTCATCCTCCGACCGCGATCCTGGCCTGTAACGACTTGACAGCCGTCAATATCTACAGAGCGGCGCGTGAACGTGGACTGGAGCCCGGTCAGGACCTGTCTGTGGTCGGATTCGACAACGTCTATCCATCCTCCTACCTGATGCCTGCCCTTACCACGGTGGATCAGCCATTTGATCTGATGGCCAGGATGGCCGTGGGAATGATTCTCGATGCACGACAGGGCAAGGAGTTCCAGCGGCATGTGGTCATGCCGACCCGTCTGGTCAGCCGACACAGTGTGGTCAATCTGACCCATGCCAGTCATTTGCAATCGGAAAGTCGGGTTCAAGAGGCCGCACAATAGCCCAAACTATTCCCCGATTCGCTCAATGCGTACTCACTTCATGACTGTCTGCTGATGGATACACTCGTACTTCGGCAATCGCAGGGGCGGGTTTCGTCCCTGCCGCACCGGTCGAGAAAGAGGTAGCCACAGTGAGCAGGTACGCGATGGAAACTGCACGTTGGATCCGTCATGCCACCATGGACGACTTTGAGGCGATCATGCCTGTCTACGCCTACGCCAGAAAGCGGATGGCCGAGACCGGCAACCCCCGTCAGTGGGGGGACAAGTACCCTCTGCCTGAACGCATCCGCGAGGACATCGCCGGGGGCCACACCATGCTCTTGGTCGATGATGCAGCTGGTATGGATCAGATTCCTGAGGATCCCGTCTACCCTGAACCGGAGTTGGACGAGCACAAGGGCAGCCATGAGCGCATCATCGGCGTTTTTGCTCTCTTCCATGACCCGGAACCAGATTATAAGGTCATTGATGGCAGCTGGCTGGACGACCGGCCCTATACCACCATCCATCGGGTGGCCGCCTCGGGACTGGGGCGTCACGCGGCCGGGGACCTGCTCGATTGGAGCATGCGCCGGTACGAGAACATCCGCGCCGATACGGGACTGAAGAACTACGCCATGCAGCACATCCTGGAGACCCATGGCTTCACCCGCTGCGGCAATATCATCATGCCTGAAAACAAGGAGATCGAGAACGTGCGGGTGGCCTATCAGCTGCACAATCGTCCCCTTGACCTGGCTGAGCGCGAAAGGGCCGCTAAGCGCTTGGTTGCCGTCTGAGGACGGGTTCCGACCGTCGCAGCGCCGTCGCACAATGGAGCCATGACATTGAGTGCAGCACCTGAATGGCAGTTCTCCGGGCCCGAGGGCCAAAAGCATTACGAACAAGCTCTTCGGGCCTATCCCGGCCAGATCATCGTCGACTTGAGGACCTTGAAGGCCAATATGGCCACCCTGGTGGATCTGGTTCATTCCACGAACCCTGGTGCTGCAGTCATGGGTGTGGTCAAGGCCGATGCCTACGGTCACGGGCTCATCCCTACTGCCCTGGCGGCCTTGTCCGGCGGGGCCACCTGGCTGGGCACTGCCCAGCCCAGCGAGGCCCTGCGTCTGCGGCGAGCAGGCATCGGCCCCGACCGTTGCCGGATACTGTCCTGGATGTTCAATGGGGACCGAGCGCCCTTCGACCAGCTGATCCAAGCTGACATCGATTTGGGCGTCGGTTCCTTGGAGACTATGGACAAGGTGGCGCAGGCGGCAGACCAGTTCGGCAGACCTGCCCGCGTCCACATCAAGGTGGACACTGGCTTCGGACGCAACGGCTTCACTCCTGAAACCTTTGGGGATGCCCTGCGTGAACTCTCCCGCCTGGCTGCACAGGGTCTGTTGGAGCCTGTGGGGCTTTTCAGCCATCTGGCTGTGGCCGACATGCCTGGGGTTGATGAGTTCGTGTCGTCCACTGACGAGCAAATCGCCCTCTTCGAAGAGTTCTATGACAGGATGACGGCCGCAGGCATGAAGCCTGAAATCCGGCACCTTGCCAACACCGCCGCCACGCTCAGCCGCCCAGGGATACGTTATGACCTGACCCGTCCTGGCATCGGCCTGTATGGGTACGAGCCCGATCCTTCCATGGGGGTTTCGGCGGATTATGGTCTGCGTCCGGCAATGACCCTTCAGGCCCAGCTGGGCACTGTCAAGGATATGCCGGCCGGTCACGGCATCTCCTACGGCCGCACCTATTTGACGGAGAAGCCCACAAGCACGGCCATCATGCCCTTGGGATACGCCGACGGGATCCATCGGTCAGCCTCGGGCTTTGACCGCGAGGGCGCTATGGGCCGAGAGCATCTGGGAGGTCCCGTCCGTCTGATGACTCGTCAAGGGCCCAGGTTGGTTCGTGTCGCAGGAAGAGTCTGCATGGACCAGTGTGTACTTGATCTGGAGGGCATGGCTTCCGACTTGGGAGTGGACGAGGGCGATACCGTTGTTCTCTTTGGGCCAGGCCAGGGGGAGGACAAGGCTGAGCCAACCGCTGATGACTGGGCACGGGCCGCTGACACCATCAGCTATGAGATCTTCACCTGCCTGCGTAGTAGGATCCCACGGCTCTACCTGGGTGTGCATGAGGTGGTCGAACCCTCCGACCTGCACCTGATTGCCCCTGAATCCATTCTTTGAGACCACTATCACAGGTCAAACCCGGACTTGGGGCCTTGTCAAGAGGCAATATAAGTGGTGAGATGAGGTTATGACTACATATACAGGAAATGAACCCAGCAATATCTCATACACAGCCGTAGCTGACATCACCGGAGGCCGCGAGGGCCATGCGGACAGCCACGAGCCCGATCTTTCCCTGGACTTGGATACACCCAAGGCTATGGGAGGCAAGGGCCAGGGCACCAACCCCGAGCAACTCTTCGCCATCGGCTGGGGTGCCTGCTTCCAGGGAGCCATGGGACTGGCCGGCAAAGAGTTGCGCGTGCCAGCCACCAAGCTGGCCCAGAGCAAGGTGCGCACTCACATCTCCCTTGGCGACCAGGGCGAGTCCTTCGGCATCAAGGCTCTGATTGAGGTCTGCCTGCCCGGCGTCGATCGTGATCTGGCTACCCGTCTGGTGGAGCGGACCCAGGAGCTTTGCCCCTATTCCAAGGCCACAGCGGGCAATGTGCCCACTGAAGTGGTGGTCGTGGATAATCTGGACTGAACGGAGCGGGCGCGCCTGATGGGCACTGA